>NZ_JALLGN010000005.1:0-253838 GCF_023072605.1 Brevibacterium sp. R8603A2 | reverse complement strand
GCAGCATGATCGTGCCGTGCATGGTGAACAGCTGGTTGTACTGCTCCTTCGTCTCGATGATCTGCATCCCGGGCTCGAACAGCTCGAGCCGGATGAGCAGCGCCATGACGCCGCCGATGCAGAAGAACGTGAAGGACGCGATGAGGTACATGTACCCGATGGTCTTGTGGTCCGTCGAGGTGATCCACTCGACGAACGGTGCGCGCCGTCGCACGGGTGGCCGCTCGGGTGTCGGTGTGCGTCGTCCGGTGTCGGGGATCTCGGTTGCGCTCGTCATGACCGCGCCTGCTTCCATCGGCTGGAATGTGCGCGACGGGTCGGCGGTGGCCCTCCTCGCGCGGCCCGGAGATCGACCGGGGGCCATTCCGGTTCCTCGAGCTTCCCACCCGGGCACCGGCCGGTCTACGGATCGGACGCCTCGGACGCGAACTGCGCGGTATCCCGCAGAAACCGCGCAATGCCGCGCAGTTCGTGGGATACCGCGCAGTCCGGCGCGGGGCCGGCGCATGAGTGCGCGCCGGCCGGTGGGCGTCTCAGCCCTCGGGGAACCAGATCGCGATCTCGCGCGCGGCGGATTCGTCGGAGTCGGAGCCGTGGACGAGGTTCTTCTGCACGTTCAGCCCCCAGTCGCGGCCGAGGTCGCCGCGGATGGTGCCCGGGGCCGCAGTCGTCGGGTCGGTGGTCCCGGCGAGCGAGCGGAAGCCCTGGATGACCCCGTGGCCGGATGCGACGAGCGCGACGAGCGGCCCCTCCGACATGAACTCGACGAGCGGCGGGTAGAAGGGCTTGCCCTCGTGCTCGGCGTAGTGCGCGGCGAGCTGTTCGGGGGTGGCCCGGAGGAGCTCGAGGCGTTCGACGGTGTAGCCCTTGGTCTCGATGCGGGCGATGATCGCTCCGATCAGTCCGCGTTCGACGCCGTCGGGCTTGACGAGCACGAGAGTGCGTTCGGTCACGAGGGGTTCTCCTTCAGGGATCTCGGTTTCGCAGGCGGCGGCCGGTGTGCGGCGCCGCGATCAGTCTAGGACATGCAGGGCCCGGCGCACCGGGCGAGACGGCCTCGGGCCGGTGCACCGGGCGAGACGGTCCCGGTCGGGCGCACCGGGGCCGCGCCGGCGCTCAGCGGCCCCAGGCGGTGAGCTCGCGATCCATCCGCCGCCCCCAGTAGACGGCGACCGCCCACATCACCCCGAACACGGCCCCGACGAAGAACAGCGAGGTCATGACGAATCCGGCGGCGAGGATGAGGATCTGCGCGAGCCAGCCGAGCGCGATCCCCGCGCTGCGCTGTCCGCGACGCCGTGGCAGGGTCGCCACCGCAAGGATGCACAGTGCCGCGAGCGCAGTCGCACCCCCGATCACCCAGCCGAAGGGCACGGGCCGCAGCCCGAAGCCGGCGAGCGCGGCGAAGTAGATGACGAGCACCTCGGAAACGAGCACGGTCGCGCACAGCAGCGGGATCTTCGACTTCTGGGCGGCCGCGCCGGTCATGAGGCGTCCTTCCGGCCGAGCAGCGTGCGCGCCTCGGCGACGGTGGTGAGCGAGCCGGTGACGACGATGCCGACTCCCGGTTCGCCATCGGCGAGTGCGAGGTCGATCGCCTCCATGAGGGCCGCGTTCATGTCCTCGGCGCCGATGACATCATCGGGGTCCCACCATTCGCCCGCCGCCGCGGCGAGCTCCTCGCGCGGCAGTGCGCGTTCGGAGCGGGCCTCGGTGACGACCACCCGGTTGGCGAAGCGGTGGACGTGCTCGAGCACGCCGTGGAGGTCCTTGTCGCCGAACATCGCGAGCACGGCGACGACCTCGCGGAAGTCGAAGGCCTCCTCGATGGTGTCGGCGAGGACGCGGGCGCCGTCCGGGTTGTGCGCACCGTCGACGAGGATCGTCGGCTCGCTCCGGAGGATCTCCGCGCGTCCCGGCGAATCGACCTGGGAGAACCCCTGGGCGACGGTCTCCGCATCGAGCGGCTTCTCCCCGTCGGACAGGAACCGCTCGCAGATGGCGAGCGCGAGCGCGGCATTGTGCACCTGGTGCGCTCCGTGGAGCGGGAGGAACAGGTCCGGGTTGATCCCGAACGCGCCGCGGAGCGTGACGAGCTGGCCGTCGACCGCCTGCTGCCGGGAGATCACGGCGAAGTCGCTGTCCTCCCAGGCCGCGCTCACTCCGCGCTCCTCGATCTGCGCGGTGAAGGCGGCTGCGGCCTCCGGGTCCTGCCGGGCCAGCACGGCAACCGGGTCCGGGGCCGGACTCGGGTCGACGGTGCGGTCGAGGATCCCGGCCTTCGTCGTGGCGATCGCGGTGAGATCGGGGCCGAGGAACGCGGTGTGGTCGAGGCCGACGGGGGTGAACCCGCACACCTGGGCGTCGGCGACGTTCGTCGAGTCCCATTCCCCGCCCATCCCGACCTCGAGCACCATGACGTCGACGGGGGCGTCGGCGAACACGGCGAGGGCGAGGACGGTGAGGGCCTCGAAGTACGTCAGCCGGGCCCGGCCGGCCGCCTCGAGCTCGGCGTCGACGACGGCGAGCACCGGCGCGATCTCGTCGTGCACGCGCACGAACACCGGTTCGGGCACCTCGGCGGAATCCACCGCGATGCGCTCGGTGACCCGGTGGAGGTGGGGGCTGGTGAAGCGGCCCACGCGCAACCCGTGCGCGGTGAGCAGCGCATCGACCATCCGGACGGTCGAGGACTTGCCGTTCGTGCCGGTGATGGTGATGACCGGCGCCGCGGTGTGGACGTCGCCGAGCAGCTCGCAGGCCCTGCGCGTCGCGTCGAGCCGCGGTTCGACCATCGTCTCGCCGGCCCGCGCGAGCAGCTCGGCGTAGACGCGGGCGAGGTCTGCGGTGCCGCGCGCGTCGGCGGGTAGCGGGCGGTCCTCGGAGGTCCCCGTCACCGCCTCGACGGCAGGGGCGTCCGGGTCGTCGGGCAGGAGCGGGGCGAGCTCGCCGCCGGGGAGACCGTCGGGAAGCTCCTCGGGGAGGTGCTGATCCGTCATGCGCGGCTCACCTGCAGGCGCGCATCGGGGTGGAGCTCACCGGCCGGGAACACGCCCTCCTCGGACTCCGGCAGCGGTGCGGCGGTGAGCTCGAGCCGCTCGGTGAGCGTCTCCCCCTGCACCAGCTCGGTATGGGCGCGGAGGTGGTCGAGCGCGGGCTCGGGGGCGGAGATCGTCACCCGGATGCGGTCGGAGACGTTGAGGTCGAGCTGCTTGCGGGCGTTCTGGATCGCGCGCACGGTGTCGCGCGCCGCACCCTCCGCCTCGAGCTCGGGGGTCACGGCGGTGTCGAGGGCGACGAAGCCGGAGTCCATCGCGGCGAGCGCGGCATCGGCGCCCCCGGCGTCGGCGACCTCCTCGAGCGTGTACTCGCCGTCGACGAGCTCGATGCCTCCGGCGGTCACGACCCCGTCGACCACCGACCAGTCGCCGGTCTTCGAGCCCTTGATCGCCTGCTGCACCTGCTTGCCCAGGCGCGGGCCGGCCGCGCGGGCGTTGACGGTGAGCTTCTGCTCGAGGGTGAAACCAGCGGCCGCAGCCTTCTCGAGCGGCAGCACGGTGACCTGCCGCACGTTGAGCTCGTCGGCGATGATCGCGGTGAAGTCCTCGCCGAGCGCGGTGTCGGTGGCGACGGTGAGCCCGGCCAGCGGCAGCCGCACGCGCAGGCTGTTCGCCTTCCGCAGGCTCGAACCGGTGGAGCACACGTCCCGGGTCCGGTCCATCGCGGCCACGAGCTCGGGGTCGGCGGTGAACAGGGAAACATCCGGGTAGTCCTGCAGGTGGACGGAGCGCTCGCCGGTGAGGCCGCGGTAGATCTCCTCGATGGTGAACGGGATGAGCGGGGCGGCGGCACGGAGGAACGCTTCGAAGCACGTGTAGAACACGTCGAAGGACTCGCGCGTGTCCGGGGTGCCGTCCCAGAACCGGCGCCGCGAGCGGCGCACGTACCAGTTGGTGAACATGTCGAGGTGCTCGCGCACCATGTCGCAGGCGCCCCAGATGTCGTAGGTGTCCATGCGGGCCTCGAAGGCGCGGAGGAAGTCGTGCGTCTTCGCCAGCAGGTAGCGGTCGAGCACCCGGGTCGACTCGTAGCGGGGGCGGGCGGCGTAACCGGTCTTCTCACCCGAGTCGGAGTCCGCGGAGTTCGCGTAGGTGGCGAAGAAGTGCCAGGCGTTCCACAGCGGCAGGATGACCTGGCGCACGCCGTCGCGGATGCCCTGCTCGGTGACGACGAGGTTGCCGCCGCGCAGGATCGGGCTCGACATGAGGAACCAGCGCATGGCGTCGGAGCCGTCGCGGTCGAGGACCTCGTTGACGTCGGGGTAGTTGCGCAGGCTCTTCGACATCTTCTGGCCGTCGGAGCCGAGCACGATCCCGTGGGAGATGCAGTTGAGGAACGCCGGGCGGTCGAACACCGCGGTGGCGAGCACGTGCAGGGTGTAGAACCAGCCGCGGGTCTGGCCGATGTACTCGACGATGAAGTCGCCCGGGAAGTGGTGGTCGAACCAGTCGCGGTTCTCGAACGGGTAGTGCACCTGGGCGTAGCTCATCGACCCGGAGTCGAACCACACGTCGAGGACGTCGGTGACGCGGCGCATCGTCGACCTCCCCGTCGGGTCGTCGGGGTTGGGCCGGGTGAGCTCGTCGATGAACGGCCGGTGGAGGTCGGGCTCCCCGGCCTCGTTGCGCGGCAGCCGTCCGAAGTCGGCCTCGAGCTCGGCGAGCGAGCCGTAGACGTCGGTGCGCGGGTGCTCGGGGTCGTCGGACACCCACACCGGGATCGGCGAACCCCAGAAGCGGTTGCGGGAGATCGACCAGTCGCGGGCGTTGGACAGCCACTTGCCGAACTGACCGTGCTTGACGTTCTCCGGCACCCAGGTGATCTGCTCGTTGAGCTCGACCATCCGGTCCTTGAAGGTCGACACCGCGACGAACCAGCTCGACACCGCGCGGTAGATCAGCGGGGTGCGGCAGCGCCAGCAGTGCGGGTAGGAGTGTTCGTAGGTCTCGTGGCGCACGAGCAACGCGCTGCGCCCGGCGAGCGGACCGGTGTGATGCTTGAGGTCGGCGATGATCGGCTTGTTCGCGTCGAACACCTGCTGGCCGGCGTAATCGTCGACGGGGTGCTCGAAGCAGCCGCTGTCATCGACGGGACGCGCCGCCCGGATGCCGTAGGTGTCGGTGAGGACCTTGTCCTCCTCACCGAAGGCCGGCGACTGGTGGACGATGCCGGTGCCGTCCTCGGTGGTGACGAAGTCGGCCTCGAGGATCGTGTGCATCCGCTCGCCGAACTCCTCCTGGCGTCCCTCGAAGTACGGGAAGGGCGGCTCGTAGCGGCGGCCGGCGAGCTCGGGGCCGGGCACGGTGGCGACGACCTCGGGCTCGGCGCCGAGCTCGCTGGCGTAGGCGGCGAGGCGCTCGCGGGCGAGGACGAGGACATGCCCCTGCAGCTCGGGGGCGGCGTCCTCGCCGGGGAGCACGGCGACGTACTCGACCTCGGGGTTCGCGGCGACGGCCTGGTTGCTCGGCACCGTCCATGGGGTCGTCGTCCAGATGAGGACGTACTGCTCGGCGGAGTCGACCTCGGCGCGGCCGGTGCCGAGCTCGACGGGATCGAGGAGCCGGTAGCCGATCGTCACCGAGGGGTCCTGACGCATCTTGTAGACGTCGTCGTCCATCCGGAGCTCGTGGTTGGACAGCGGGGTCTGATCGCGCCAGCAGTACGGCAGCACGCGGTAGCCCTCGTAGACGAGGCCCTTGTCCCACAGCTGCTTGAACGCCCAGATGACGCTCTCCATGTACTCGACGTTGAGCGTCTTGTAGTCGTTGTCGAAGTCGACCCAGCGACCCTGCCGGGTGACGTACTCCTGCCATTCGTCGGTGTACTTGAGGACCGAGGCGCGGCAGGCGGCGTTGAACTCCGCGATGCCCATGTCGGAGATCTGGGACTTGTCGGTGATGCCGAGCTGGCGCTCCGCCTCGAGCTCGGCGGGCAGTCCGTGGGTGTCCCAGCCGAAGCGGCGCTCGACCCGCTTGCCGCGCATGGTCTGGTAGCGCGGCACGACGTCCTTGACGTAGCCGGTGAGGAGGTGGCCGTAGTGCGGCAGGCCGTTGGCGAAGGGCGGCCCGTCGTAGAAGACGAACTCGTTCTCCCCGTTCTCACCGGCGGGCCGGTTGTCGATCGAGGCCTGGAAGGTGCCGTCCTCCTCCCAGAACCGCAGTACATCGGCTTCGATGGCGGGGAACCGCGGAGAGGCGGTGAGCCCGAAGGCGGAGGTCGACTTCTTCGGGTAGAGCGGAGCGGAATCGTGCTGTTCGGTCATGAGCGTCCCTCGGGGTTCGTCCGGTTCGATGGTGTGTCGGTTCGATCCGTGCGAGGACGACATCACTGCCGCGGTACCACCCCGCTTATCCGCGCACCCGCCGGGTCGAACCCGGACCTCCGACCTGCCCGGACCGATGTCGGGGCAGATGATCGGTCCGCGGCTCCGGTGGGGAGCGGATCGCTCATTCCTGCAGGCTGTGACGGGCCCACCCGTCCGGTTCTACTGGGCCGCGGCGCCACGCCCGAGGCGGACGCGCGCGGCTGTTCTTCCGAATGCTCCCCGGTGATGGCCGGATCAGCGCAGTTCCTCAGTCTAGCGCACGGCCGCACGGGGTCCAGTCCACCGTCGCGCCCGCGCGCCCGCTGCCGAACTGCGCGGTATCCGACGACCGCCGCACAATTGCGCGCGCGGATTCGGATACCGCGCAGTTCGAGCCCGCTGGGCCGGCCGGGACCCCGCCCCGGAGTCCATGCGGGCCTCAGAGGCCCTGGTGCCTGGCGACCTTGTGCTGGGCGGCCTGGGCGATCGGGCGGATGACCATGAGGTCCACGTTGAAGTGGTGCGGCCGGGTGAGCGTGTAGACGACGGCGTCGGCGCAGTCCTCGGCGGTGAGCGGGTTCTCCACGCCCTCGTAGACCTTGTCGGCCTTCTCCTGGGATCCCAGCCGCTTGCGGGAGAACTCCTCGGTGGCGACCATGCCGGGAGCGATCTCGATGACCCGCACCGGCTGCCCAGCGAGCTCGAGGCGCAGGGTCGCGGCCGTCGAGTGCGAGCCGTGCTTCGCCGCGACGTACCCGCCGCCGCCCTCGTAGGCCTGGTGGCCGGCGGTCGAGGACATCACGACGATGTCGCCGCGCCCGGACTCGACGAGCGCAGGCAGCAGCGCCTTGACGCACCGCACCACGCCGAGGACGTTGATGTCGAACATCCGCCGCCAGCCGTCGACGTCGGCCTCGGCCACGGTGTCGGTACCGAGCGCGAACCCGGCGTTCGCGACGAGCGCGTTGACGGGGCCTTCGGCGACGACCTGCTCGGCCATCCGGGCGACGTCGGCGTCGCTCGTCATGTCGGCGACGACGACCTCGGCCCCGGTCTCGGCCGCGAGCTCGGCGAGCCGGTCCTCGCGGCGGGCGACGGCGACGACGTCCCACCCCTCCCGGCGGAGGCGGCGGACGGTGGCCGCTCCGATTCCCGAGCTCGCTCCGGTGACGACTGCGCGCAGAGTGGACATGGCTCCTCCGTGTTCCTGGTGGTCGAGTTCCCGGTCACCCGCGGTCACGGGTTCGGCGGTCCTGCGGCCAGCCTACCGGGGTGCGCCGCCGGTGGGCGGAACCGTGCCCGAAGCGCCCGCGGCCCGGCAGGATCCTCGCACGCCCGAGGCGCCCGCACCTCGGCCCCGGCCCGCACGCTTCAGCACCCGGGCGTCCTGAGGTCGGAGGGCCCGACGCCGGTCGACCCGGTGCCCGGCGCACCGTCGGCGCGGGAGTCCTCGGCCGCGAGCCGGCGCATCCAGCGGCGCGGCGGCCGGCCCTCCCCGAACGCCGCGCGGAGGAGCGGGGTCCTCAGCGCGATCATCGTGAGCACGGTGCACACGAGGGTGTAGACGATCGGCATGACGAGGCCGTGGAGCGCGACGTCGCCGAGGCTCGACGGGCCGCCGATGAGCTCGCGCATGGGGAACAGGAGCAGCGGGTGGAGGAGGAACACGCCGAACGAGTACGGGTACAGGCGAGTGAGGAGCCCGAACCCCGAGCGCATGGAGAAGTGGAGGAGGAGGTAGGCGGCGAGCGACATCGCCACGACCATGGGCGAGAGGTACTCGTAGGAGAACTTCCACGGCTTCTCCCCCGGGCCGAACCCCGCCCACAGGAAGGTCGACAGCACACCGGAGGCGAACACGAGTGCGGCGATCACGGCCTGCCGGCGGGTGAGGATCCAGTCGCGCAGCACCCAGCCGAGCACGTAGTAGCCCATCATCGGCAGGAAGCGGGTGGCCGCGTTGGACTCCCCAACCCCGAATGCCGAGGCGAAGATCCCGTCGGCCATCCCGATCCCGAGCAGGATGAGCGCGGTCCCCCACTGGACCCGCCGCGAGCCGTGCGTGGACAGGAGCCGCATGAACGGCGTGAGGAGCGTGAGCCCGGCGAGCACGTAGAGGAAGTAGAGCTGGACGAACGGCGAGCCCGAGGCGATCGCGAGGATCGGATCCCAGTCCGACTCCCGACCGCCCATGTAGTAGAGGCGGAACAGGACATAGATCACGGTCCACACGACGAGCGGGATCCCGATCCGGAAGACCCGCTTGAGGAGGAACTCGCGTGGTCGGCCGCCCTTGGCCGGATCGAGGGCGAGCGCGCCGGCGATCATGAGGAACACCGGGACGGACCAGCGGGCGGAGGAGTCGATCGCATTGGCGAGCCACCACGCGCTCGTCCCGAGATCGGTGTACCGGGTCTCCACGGTGTCGCCGATCGCGTGGATCGCCACGACAGCGATGATCGCCAGCGACCGGGCGGGGTTCATCCAGCCGGTCGAGGTGGGCGGGGGGTTGTCCTCCCCCACGCGTCCGAGCAGTGCCATGCCACCATCGTGCCACGGCAGCGCGCCGCGACGGTGCCGCCTGTTTGGATTGCACCTGCACCGGTGCGAGAATCTGAGCACTATGACTCAACCTGCCTCGCGCACACATGACTCGGTGCATCTCCCGGACAAGCCGGCCCTCGAGGGCCTCAAGGACAAGTGGGACGCGAACTGGGGTGAGTCCGGCGTCTACGCCTTCGACCCCGACACGCAGCGCGACGCCGTCTACTCCATCGACACTCCCCCGCCCACCGCCTCGGGCTCCCTGCACGTGGGGCACGTGTTCTCCTACACCCAGACCGACATCATCGCCCGCTACCAGCGGATGACGGGGAAGAACGTGTTCTACCCGCTGGGCTGGGACGACAACGGCCTGCCCACCGAGCGGCGGGTGCAGAACTACTATGGCGTGCGGTGCGAACCGAGCCTGCCCCACGACCCGGGCTTCGAGCCGCCGGCCAAGCCGGCGAAGAACCCGCGGGACTTCGTGCCGGTGTCCCGGCAGAACTTCATCGAGCTGTGCGAGCAGCTGTCCGCCGACGACGAGAAGGTCTTCGAGGACCTCTTCCGCTCCGTGGGCCTGTCGGTCGACTGGAAGTACACCTACCGCACGATCGACGACACCTCGCGCGCGGTGAGCCAGCGGGCGTTCCTCGCCGACCTGGCGGGCGGCCACGCCTACTCCACCGATGCGCCGACGATGTGGGACGTGACCTTCGGCACCGCGGTCGCCCAGGCCGAGCTCGAGGACCGCGAGAAGGAGGGCGCCTACCACCGGGTGGCATTCCACCCGGCCGCCGCCGACGGCACCGCCGACACCTCCGCCGACCCGATCGTCATCGTCACTTCGCGCCCGGAGCTCATCCCCGCCGTGGTCGCGCTCGTCGCCCACCCCGACGACGAGCGCTACCGGCCGTACTTCGGCACCACGGTGGTGTCCCCGCTGTTCGGCGTGTCCGTCGAGGTCCGCGCCCACGAGCTGGCGAAGGCCGACAAGGGCACCGGCATCGCCATGGTCTGCACCTTCGGCGACCTCACCGACGTCACCTGGTGGCGCGAGCTCGACCTGCCCACCCGCCCCGTGATCACCCGCGAGGGGCGTCTGGCCCGCGAGGTCCCCAAGTGGATCGCGGACTCGCCCAAGGCCGATGCGGCCGAGCTCTACACGCAGCTCGCCGGCAAGACGACCTTCACCGCCCGCAAGGACATCACCGAGCTCCTCCGGGAATCCGGCGACCTGCTCGCCGACCCGGAGCCGATCACCCACCCGGTGCCCTTCTACGAGAAGGGCGACAAGCCGCTCGAGGTCGTCACCAGCCGCCAGTGGTACATCCGCAACGGCGGGCGCTCGGCCGAGCTCCGCGATGCGCTCATCGCCCGCGGCCGCGAGGTCACGTGGTACCCCGGCTTCATGCGCTCGCGCTACGAGAACTGGGTCGAGGGCCTCAACGGCGACTGGCTCGTGTCCCGGCAGCGCTACTTCGGCGTGCCGATCCCGCTGTGGTACCGGCTCGACGCCGACGGCAGCCCGGACTACTCCGCGCCGATCGTGCCCGAGGACGCCGCGCTGCCCGTCGACCCGCAGGCCCAGGCTCCCACCGGGTTCAGCGAGGATCAGCGCGATCAGCCCGGTGGCTTCACCGGCGACCCGGACGTCCTCGACACCTGGGCGACCTCCTCGCTCACCCCGCAGATCGTCGGGGGCTGGTCGCGGGACCAGGCGCTGTTCGACACGGTCTTCCCGTTCGACCTGCGGCCGCAGGGTCACGACATCATCCGCACCTGGCTGTTCTCCACGGTCGTCCGGGCGAACTCGCTCAACGACTCCGTGCCGTGGCGCAGCACCGCGCTGTCCGGCTGGATCCTCGACCCGGACCGGAAGAAGATGTCGAAGTCGAAGGGCAACGTCGTCGTGCCGAGCGACATCCTCGAGGAATCGAAGCCCGGCTTCGGTCCGGACGCGGTGCGCTACTGGGCGGCGAGCGCACGGTTCGGCGCCGACACCGCCTACGACGTCGCGCAGATGCAGATCGGCCGGCGGCTGGCGATGAAGCTCCTCAACGCCTCGAAGTTCGCGCTCGCGCAGGGCGTGCACGCAGGCCTCGTGGGCCGGGCGGACCTCGTCACCGAGCCGCTCGACCGGGCGCTGCTCACCGCGCTGCGGGCGACCGTGGCCGACTGCGGCACCCACATGGCCGCCTACGACTACTCGCACATGCTCCGCGCCGCGGAGTCGTTCTTCTGGGAGTTCACCGACGACTACGTCGAGCTCGTCAAGGACCGCTCCTACGGGGCGGACGGCGAGGCCGCGCAGCTGTCGGCCCACGCCACGCTCGCCACCGCGCTCGACGTGCTGCTGCGGCTCTTCGCACCGATCACCCCGTTCGTCACCGAAGAGGTGTGGTCGTGGTGGCAGGAGGGCTCCGTCCACCGTGCCGCATGGCCCGCGCCGGAGGCGCTGCCGGAGTTCCCCGCCGCCGAGGCGCCGGCCGGCATGCTCGCCGACGTCGCCGCGGTGCTCGGCGAGGTGCGCCGGACGAAGACCGAGGCGAAGGTCTCGCAGAAGACGGAGATCACCCGCGCCGTCGTCACCGCCGAACCGCGGATCATCGAGCTCATCGCACGCGCCGAGGCGGACCTGCGCGCCGCCGGCCGCGTGAAGGACTGGGAGCTGCGTGCCGTCGAGGGCGCGGAGCTCGCCGTGACCGAGGTCGAGTTCGCTGTGGCGGATCCGCAACGCTGAGGTCTCGTCCTCGGGGTTCCGGGGATCTAGTCTGGGGAGTGCGAGCACCTGCTCGCACTCCCCTTCTTTGTCGTCACGAGGAGCCCCTGATGCGAAGCGAACTCTTTGCCAAGCGCAATGCCGAACAGGAGAGCAACCAGCGCTGGACGATGCAGTCGTCCAAGATGCTGCGCGCGCTCGTCACCCCCGATGCCCCGATGGTCGCCACGAAGGGCGCGATGGTCGCCTACCAGGGCAACGTCGAGTTCACCCACCAGGGCTCCTCGTCCGTCGGTCAGTTCCTCAAGAAGGCGATGACGAACGAGGACACCCCGATGATGCGGGTCGAGGGCCACGGTGAGGTGTTCTTCGCCCGGCAGGCCGCGAACATCTTCATGATGCAGCTCGAGGGCCAGCAGGACGCCCTCACAGTGAACTCCTCGAGTCTGCTCGCCTTCGATGCGGACCTCGCCTGGGACATCAAGCGGATCAAGGGCGTCGGAGCGCTCGCCGCCGGCGCCGGCCTGTTCAACCTCGAGATGTCCGGGACCGGCACCGCTGCGGTGTGCTGCCAGGGCGATCCGATGATCCTCGACTGCTCGCGCACCCCGACCTTCGTCGACCCGCAAGCCGCCGTGTGCTGGTCGGCCAACCTCGCGCCGAACATCAAGTCCGCGGTGAGCGTGGGGTCGTTCTTCGGCCGCGGGTCCGGGGAGAGCTTCCAGCTCGTGTTCCACGGTCCCGGCTTCGTCGTCGTGCAGCCCTCGGAGGGCTACGGTCAGGCCGTCGCCACGCAGTAATCCGGGGAGACAGCGGATGCCCGGTGCGGACCGTGCGGTCCACGCCGGGCATCCGTTCTCCGCTGTCCGGTCAGGCGGACTTGGGCCTGCGCTGCTGGGGTTCGGAGTCCTTCTTCGGCACGATCGTCGGGGCGGCGTTGCTCTCCACCACCGCCTTGGTGACGACCACGGAGCCGACGTCGTCGCGGCTCGGGATGTCGAACATCACCGGCTGGAGCACCTCCTCCATAATCGAACGGAGGCCGCGCGCACCGGTGCCGCGCAGCAGTGCGAGGTCGGCGATCGCCTCGAGCGCCTCAGGCTCGAACTCGAGCTCCGCCCCGTCGAACTCGAACATCTTCTGGTACTGCTTGACGAGCGCGTTCTTCGGTGCGGTGAGGATCGACATGAGCGCCTCGCGGTCGAGGTTCGACACCGTGGCGAGCACCGGCAGGCGGCCGATGAACTCCGGGATCAGCCCGAACTTGAGCAGGTCCTCCGGCATGAGCTCGGAGTAGAGGTCGTCCTCGTCCTGCTTGGACTGGATGAGAGCCCCGAAGCCGATGCCGTGCTTGCCCTTGCGGGAGGCGATGATCTCCTCGAGGCCGGCGAAGGCGCCGGCGACGATGAAGAGCACGTTCGTCGTGTCGATCTGGATGAAGTCCTGGTGCGGGTGCTTGCGCCCGCCCTGCGGAGGCACCGAGGCCTGTGTACCCTCGAGGATCTTGAGCAGCGCCTGTTGCACGCCCTCGCCGGACACGTCGCGGGTGATCGACGGGTTCTCCGACTTCCGTGCGATCTTGTCGATCTCGTCGATGTAGATGATGCCGGTCTGCGCCCGCTCGACGTCGAAGTCGGCGGCCTGGATGAGCTTGAGGAGGATGTTCTCCACGTCCTCGCCGACGTAGCCGGCTTCGGTCAGCGCGGTGGCATCCGCCACGGCGAACGGCACGTTGAGGCGCTTCGCGAGGGTCTGGGCGAGGTAGGTCTTGCCGGATCCCGTGGGGCCGACGAGGAGGATGTTCGACTTCGCGATCTCGACGCCGGAATCCGCGTCCGACCCGGAGTCGGTGAGCGCGCGGATGCGCTTGTAGTGGTTGTAGACCGCGACAGCGAGGGCCTTCTTCGCCGGCTCCTGGCCGACGACGTACTCCTGGAGGAAGTCGTAGATCTCGCGCGGGCGGGGCAGCTCCGTCTCCTCGACCTCTGCGGTCGATTCGTTGAGCTCCTCCTCGATGATCTCGTTGCACAGACCGATGCACTCATCGCAGATGTAGACGCCCGGCCCGGCGATGAGCTTCCGGACCTGCTTCTGGGACTTCCCGCAGAAGTTGCACTTGAGCAGGTCAGCACCCTCAGTTCCGCGAGCCACTGTCACAACCTTTCAGCGGGGCATGTGCCCCCACGACTATCCCTGTTCGGATGAACACCTCAACAGCATTCCACATCCCGCTGACACGGCGCCGGACCCGGCTCCGGAGGCGTGTCGAGGAACCGGGCCCGTGGCCGGCGACGGCCGTCTTCGCGACGGCGCCGGGTGCGCGACGGGGCGCGGACCTCTGCGGTCCGCGCCCCGGGTCCCCGGCGCCGTTCGCGGCGTCGGGGAGGAGACCGATCCTCAGCGCACGGCCTTGCGCGAGGTCAGCACCTGGTCGACCAGACCGTAGTCGAGCGCCTGGTCGGCGGTGAGGAACAGGTCGCGCTCGATGTCGCTCGACACCTGCTCGGCCGTCTTGTTCGAGTGGGACGCCAGGGTCTCCTCGAGCCAGGTCCGCATGCGCAGCACCTCGGCGGCCTGGATCTCGATGTCCGAGGCCTGCCCGTGCCCCTGCCCCTGCATGGACGGCTGGTGGATGAGCACGCGGGCGTTGGGCAGCGCGAGGCGCTTGCCCTTGGTGCCCGCCGCGAGCAGCACGGCTGCCGCGGAGGCCGCCTGGCCCAGGCACACCGTCTGGATCTCCGGCTTGACGTACTGCATGGTGTCGTAGATCGCGGTGAGCGCGGTGAACGAGCCGCCCGGCGAGTTGATGTAGAGGGTGATGTCGCGGTCGGGGTCCTGCGACTCGAGGACGAGCAGCTGGGCCATGACGTCGTCGGCCGACGTGTCGTCGACCTGCACGCCGAGGAAGATCACGCGGTCCTCGAACAGCTTGGTGTACGGATCCTGCCGCTTGAAGCCGAACGGGGTGCGCTCCTCGAACTGCGGCATGACGTAGCGCGAGGTCGGCATCTGGCCGGCGGCGGCCCACGGTGAGAGATTCGTCATTCTTCTGACTCCTTGGTTCTTCAGTTGAGCGCGGACTCGCCGGACATGTCCTCCGAGCCGGTGATGACCCGGTCGATGAACCCGTACTCGCGGGCCTCCTCGGCGGTGAACCAGTGGTCGCGGTCGTTGTCCTTGAGGATCTGCTCGAGCGACTTCCCGGTCTGCTCGGCGGTGAGCTCGGCCATCTGCTTCTTCATGTGGAGGATGAGCTCGGCCTGGATCTTGATGTCCGTGGCCGTGCCGCCGATCCCGCCGAGCGGCTGGTGCATGAGGATGCGCGCGTGCGGGGTGGCGTAGCGCTTGCCCTTGGCGCCCGAGGACAGGAGGAACTGTCCCATCGAGGCGGCCATGCCCATGGCCACGGTGCCGACGTCGGGCTTGACGTGCTGCATGGTGTCGTAGATCGCCATGCCGGCCGTCACCGAGCCGCCGGGCGAGTTGATGTAGAGCCAGATGTCCTTGTCCGGGTCCTCCGCGGCGAGCAGCATCATCTGAGCACAGATCATGTTGGCGTTCTCGTCCCGCACCTCCGAGCCGAGCCAGATGATGCGCTCCTTGAGAAGGCGGTTGAAGATGTGGTCATCGAGGCCCAGTCCCCCGGTTCCGCCTGCGGAAACCGGTGAGGCGAACTCGTGTGTGCTCACGTTTCACTCCTGTTGTCTGTTGCTGTCCTGTACTGGACTCTAACCGCTGCATCCGGGGATTTAGTCCCCGACCGTCCGGTGTTCGCCCTCAGCGTGATCGGCCCCGGCGCGGCCGTGACCGGGCCGGACGCTGCACGCGCGGCAGCACGCGCCGAACCGTCCGGAAGGCGTCTGCCCCCGGGCCCGGAATGGGCCAGAGCGAGGTGACACGAGAGTGCCCGGACGACGACGGCGGGCACGGTGTGCACCGTGCCCGCCGTCGGGTGACCGGACCGCCTCGCAGCGGACCGGCGCGAACTCACTCGGAGTCGGAGTCCGCCTTCTCGTCCTTCTTCGCCGCGGCCTTCTTGGCCGCCGGCTTCTTGGCGGCGGCCTTCTTCGCCGGCGCCTTCTTCTTGGGCGCGTCCTCGGCATCGGCCTCGGCGTCGTCCTTCTTCGCGGACTTCTTCGGAGCGGCCTTCTTGGCCGGGGCCTTCTTCTCGGCCTTCTCCTCGGAGTCGGCCTTCTCGCCGGAGTCGGACCCCGCCTCGGCGTCGGTCGACTCGACAGCCGCCTCGACCTCCTCGGAGTCCTCCTCGTCCTCACCCGGGGCGGTGGTGAACGCGGTCATGTCGACGGTGCTGCCGTCGGCATCGACGACCTTCGCCCCGGCGAGCACCTCGGCCAGGGCCTTGCGGCGCGCAACCTCGGACACGATGGCCGGGACCTGGTTGTTCGAGTCGAGCGCCTGCGCGAACTCGTTGGGGTTCATGCCGTACTGCTGGGCCGCGGAGATGATGTACTCGATGAGCTCCGGCTGCGAGACGTCGACGTTCTCGGCCTCGACGACCGCGTCGAGCACGAACTGGGTGCGCAGGGTCTTCTCCGTCTCCGCGGTGACCTCGGCGCGGTGCTCGTCGTCCTCGAGCCGGTTCTCCTGCTCGAGGTGGCGGTGCACCTCGTCCTCGACGAGCTTGGCCGGGACGGGGACATCGAGCTTCTCGATGAGGAGCTCGAGGACCTTGTCGCGCGCCTGCACGCCCTGGTCGAACTCCTTCTGCTTCGCGGCCTGCTCGCGCAGGTCGGCCTTGAGCTCGTCGATCGTGTCGAACTCGCTGGCGAGCTGCGCGAAATCGTCGTCGGCCTCGGGGAGCTCGCGCTCCTTGACGGCCTTGAGGGTGATCGCGACGAGGCCGGCCCTGCCGGCGTGCTCGCCCCCGGCGAGAGTGGACTCGAAGGAGGTCTCCTCCTCGGCGGACAGCCCGTCGAGCGCCTCGTCCATGCCCTCGAGCATGGTGCCGGCACCCACCTGGTAGGAGATGTCGGAAGCCGAGTCGACCTCTTCGCCGTCGACCGTGGCGGTGAGGTCGAGGGTGACGAAGTCGTCCTTCTGCGCCGGGCGGTCGACGGTCTTGAGGGTGCCGAAGCGGCTGCGGAGGTCGGTGAGCTCCTTCTCGACGTCCTCGTCGGAGACCTCGAAGGTGTCGACCTCGACGCTCAGGGTGTCGTAGGCGGGGAGCTCGATCTCGGGGCGGACGTCGACCTCGATGGTGAAGGTGAGGTCGCCCTCCTCCGTGCCGTCGAGGCCGGGGATCGCGGTGACCTCGACCTCGGGCGAGCCGAGCGGGCGGAGCTCGTGCTCGTCGATGGCTTTGCGGTAGAGGTCGTCGAGGCTGTTGTTCACGGCCTCCTGCAGGACCGCCGGGCGACCGACGCGCTGGTCGATGATCCGCGCAGGGACCTTGCCGCGGCGGAATCCGGGGATGGAGACCTGCTTGGCGATCTCCTTGTACGCCGCGTCGATGCTCGGCTTGAGTTCGGCGTAGGGCGCTTCAACGCTGAGCTTGACCCGCGTGGGGTCGATGTTCTCGACGGAGCTCTTCACAGTAAACCTCTCGTTGGGACAGAAGGTAGGGGGATCCGGCTCACTCGCCGGATTGCAGACCGCCCTACAGCCTATCCCAGACCGTTCGACGGGCGAAAATCCGCCGCAGCAGGGTCCGCGGCGGCCACCCGCCCGACCACGGAGTGAACACCGGATGTCGACGATCCGAACGCACGCACACATGCGCATACGTCGCTCTAGGGTGGAGGTGATCGCGGTTCCCGAGCCACCGGGCCCGGCGGCTGCGATCGGGCCGGCGACACCGGCCCGCCCCGGAACGCATCAACAGGAGTGAGGCACCCATGCGCGCGATCGTGTTCGAGGACTACAAGACCTTCCCGACCCTCAAGGAGATCGACCGACCCACTCCGGGCCCCGGGGAGGTGCTGCTCAAGGTCGCCGGCGCAGGCGCCTGCCACTCCGACGTCGCGATCTACGACGTGTTCGAGGCCGACACCCCGGGCCGCGTGCCGCCCTCGTTCGTGCTCGGCCACGAGAACTCCGGCTGGGTCGAGGAGCTCGGCCCCGGGGTCGAGGGGTTCGAGAAGGGCGACGCCCACCTCGTCTACGGACCGGTCGGCTGCGGCCGGTGCAAGGCCTGCTCACGCGGGCAGGACACCTACTGCGAGAACCAGGCGACGAACCCCTACATGGGCATCGGGCTGGGCCGCGACGGCGGGATGGCGGAGTACGTGTCCGTCCCCGCCCGCAACCTCGTGCCGCTCGGGGATGCCGACCCGGTGGCCGCCGCTCCCCTGTCCGATGCCGGCCTCACCCCGTACCACGCGATCAAGCTCGCACTGCCGCACCTGGCCGGCGGCGGGAAGTCCGCGCTCGTCATCGGCCTGGGCGGGCTCGGTCAGATCGGGGTGCAGATCCTCCGCGCGCTCACCGGTGCGACGATCATCGCCACCGACATGAAGCCCGAGGCGATGGCCCAGGCGGAGAAGTACGGTGCGGTGACCGTGCCGGGCGGGGACGATCAGGTCGATCGGATCCGCGAGCTCACCGGCGGTCGCGGGGTGGACGCGGTGTTCGACTTCGTCGGCGCGGCTCCGACGATCGGGATCGCGATGGCCTCGGTCGCGGTGCAGGGCCGGGTGACGATCGTCGGGATCGACGGCGGCGCACACCCCTGGTCGTTCTTCACCGCGCCCTACGAAGCGGAGCTGACGAGCACGTACTGGGGCACGATCGAGGACCTCCACGAGGTCGTCGCGATGTACCGCGCCGGTCAGATCGTGCCGGAGGTCGAGCGCTTCTCGCTCGACGACGGGCTCGAGGCGTACCGGAGGCTCCAGGCCGGCGAGCTCTCCGCCCGCGCCGTCGTCGTCCCGCACGGCGGCTGAGGATCCTGATCGTCGGGAGCCGGCGATGCACGAGGGCCCGCGGACCGTTCGGTCCGCGGGCCCTCCGCCGTCGGGGTGACAGGATTTGAACCTGCGACCCTCTGCTCCCAAAGCAGATGCGCTACCAAGCTGCGCTACACCCCGGGGTCCTCTCGAATCATAGTCAGCGCGCTCTCGATTGCCCTAATCACCCGGGCCGGATCACCCGGGCCGATGGGGATGCAGGTTTTGCCAAACCGCCCGCCTCTGGTCTAGAGTCGGTCTCGCACATTCGGGGATGTAGCTCAATGGTAGAGCCTCAGTCTTCCAAACTGATGGTGCGGGTTCGATTCCCGTCATCCCCTCGCAACAGAAGCGCCGCTGGTGACAGCGGCGCTTCTGCATTCTCGGGTACCCACCTCGGGACCCGGCGGGGTCACTGCGGGCGACGGCCCGGTTCCATGGACGCAGCCGCCGAGGTGCCGGCCGCCCGGCCATCTCCACGCGCACCCGCATCCGTGCCTCCGGTCCCGCTCGCCTCGTCTCCCGCGCCGTCCGACCGCTCGGAATCGAGCACCAGGCGCGTCTCCTCGGGCGGCAGTCCGGCGAACTCGACGAGCCGCCTGCGGTCGACGAAGTGGAACACGAGGTACGTGGCGATCGACAGTGGGAACCCGAGGAACACCGGGTGGATGCCGAACGGCCCGCCCAGCAGGGTCCAGCCGATCGACACGACGAGTCCGACCCACATCGAGATGATGGCCCCGCGGCCCGAGACCCGCGTGAAGTAAAGGGCGACGATGGCGGGGAACAGGAGGCCGGACACGAGCATGGCCGTTCCGGTCACCCACAGCTCGACGAGCACCGGCACCGCGAGCGCGAGGACGAGCGCGATCACCGCAGTGATGACGACCGCGATCCGGCTCCAGCGCAGGAGCGCCTTCTGCGAGGTGTCCTTGGCCAGTCGGGGTTTGATGACGTCGTTGACGATCGACGACGCGCCGCACATGAAGAACGAGTCCGCGCACGAGATCACCGTCGCCATGAGAGCGACGATGAGGATGATGACGACCTCGAAGGGGAGCAGCTCGGCGATGAGCTCGTAGTACACGAGGGTCGGGTCCTCGGATTCGAGTCCGATGCCGAACCGGGCCCAGACGCCGATCCAGATCACCATGACCATCGTTGCGGTCATGAGCGCCAGCGCGATCCAGTACCCCTTGATCACCGTCTTGAGGTCCTTGCCCGCCCAGGCGCGCTGCCACAGGTCCTGCCGGACGAGCTGGTAGGCGCCGACGGTGAGCGCGTAGACGGCCACCTCGGCGAAGCCGATCCCCATCGGATCCATGAGCTGACCGAGCCCCTGGGCCTCGGCGTTGGCCTGCACCTGGCTGAAGTCCCCGGCGACGACGAGGACGAGGACGAACAGCCCGAACACCGCGATGGTCTGCAGGGTGCCGTGGAACGCGTCCTGCCACACCACGGCCTTGAGCCCGCCGAACACCGTCTTGATCGTGAGCATGACGGCGGAGATGATGATCGCCGCGGTCATGGGGATGTTGGCGATGAGGTTGAGGATGAGGCCGATCGACACGAACTGCATGCCGGTGATCGCGCAGTAGGCGGTGAGCACGGCGATCGTCGTCGGGATGCGGGCCGCGGAGCCGAAGCGGTGCGCGGTGAAGTCGCCGATCGTCACATAGTTGTTCTTCTCCCCGAGCACCCGGATGCGCTTGATGAAGAAGACCGCCATGAGCACGCTGGCGAGGATGATGCCGGCGTTGAACCACTGCTGACCCATGCCGAGCGAATAGCCGTTGGTGATGAGGCCGAGCAGGATCGAGCCGCCGATCGCGGTGCCGACGTAGGTGAGGATGAGGGGGAACAGCGTCACGCTGCGCGAGGCGACGTTGTAGTCCTCGTAGGTCTTGATCTGCTTGAGTCCGATCCACACCGAGACCCCGATGAGGAAGAAGAAATAGGCGATGGTGATGACGGTGAGGATGACCTGCTGGTCTCCTGAATAGAGCATGAGTGCGTCCTCTCGGCGGTGTCCGGTGGGCGTCAGTTCGGTGAGACGGGCTCCCCCGCCAGGTACACCCCGGTCGGGGTGAAGTCCTTGAGCTCCTCGACGTCGACCTCGAACGGGCTGCGCTCGTAGACGCCGAAGTCCGCGTGCGCTCCGACGGCGATCGTGCCGAGCGTGTCCTCTTCGAACGTCGCATAGGCGGCGAGCGAGGTGTAGGCGGCGAGCGCCTCGGCCACGGTGATGTTCTGCACGGTGTCGAGCACCTGGCCCGAGGAGCTCTTCCGGGTCACGGCGCCGTAGATCCCCTCCCACGGATTGCCGTTGGTGACAGGGACATCGGAGTTGCCCGGTGCCACGATCCCCCGATCGATGAAGGTGCGGTGGGGGTAGACCCGCTCCATCCGCTCGGTTCCGAGGACGTCGAGGTAGCTGTCGCCGATGTGATAGACGAACCCGACGGAGGAGGCTGCGATGATGCCGTGGCGGGCGAGCGCATCGAGGTTCTCGTCGCTCGGCAGGGTGCAGTGCTCGATCCGCGCCCGCATCTCTTCGACCCGGCCCATCAGGCCGGTGCCCTCGAGCGCACGCAGCGCCTGGTCGATCGCGGCGTCCCCGATCCCGTGGATCGCCGGACGCAGGCCGTGCTCGAGCGCGCGACGCACGGCCGCCGTGATCTCCTCGTCGTCGTAGTAGAGGATCCCGGTCTCGTCGCTGTGCTCATAGGGGCATGTCAGCGCGGCGGTCTGGCCTCCGACTCCCCCGTCGAGCACGAACTTCATTCCCTGGATCCGGACCATGTCGTCGCCGAGGCCCGAGGTGATCCCGGCGCCCACCGCGGCGGACAGGAGCCCCTTCATCCCCATCTGGTCGAGCGCCCACAGCCACGGTCGGACCCGGACGCCGAGCCGGTCGGCGCGGTTGAGGGCGGTGTAGAGGCGCATCTCCGCAGAGCCCGTGGACATGTCGTTGACGGTGGTGACTCCCCATTCGGCGAACTTCGCCTGGGCGAGCGCGAATCCGCGTTCGAGCATCTCCGGGGTGTAGGCGGGAATCTGCAGGAGGTCCTGGGCGGCCTCCTGCAGGATCCCGGTGGGCTCCCCGGTGTCGGGGTCGCGCACGAGCCGTCCGCCCGCCGGGTCCGCGGTGCTCGCGTCGATCCCCGAGAGCTCGAGCGCCTTCGAGTTCGCGAGTGCGATGTGCCGGCAGCCGCGGATGAGGACGACCGGGTGATCGGGGGCGACCGCATCGAGATCCTGCCGGGTGGGGACCCTCCGGTCGTCGAGGTAGCCCTCGAGCCAGCCCGCCCCGCGGATCCAGCCGTCGGCCGGAGGATCCTGTACGGCCGCGGCGACCGCGTCTTGGATCGCGGCGATCGACCCCGCGCTCTGCGGCGTCACATCGACCTCGAGAAGCGTTCGCGCGAGCATCGCAGGATGGCCGTGGCTCTCGATGAAGCCGGGCAGCAGGTACTGCCCGGCGAGGTCGACGGTCCGGGAGTCGGGGTCGGCCCGAGTCCAGTCCGGGGCGGCCTCGTCGATCGAGCGGACCCGGCCGTCGACCACCGTGACGGTCCGCGGTGGCGAGAACGAATCCCCTTCGAACACCCGGGCATTGGCGAAGATCCTGACGGTCACATGCTCTCCTTCGTCGACGTGTGACCAAGGTAACACGGGTGATCCGACCGTCGGAGCACAGTGCTGGGCCGGTGCCGAGGCCCCGGTCGCCGTGCCCGGCGGCCCGACCTGCGACACTGGGACGGTGAGCTCATCCTTCGAATCCCGTACAGCGTCCCCCGGCAGCACACTCCCGAGCCGGCACGGTGCGTTCTCGCTCGGGTCGCTCGCGACCCTGCTGGTCTCCATCGCTGCCGTGCTGCTCTTCGGCTTCATGTCCGACTGGGGCTATCTCCCGCTCGTCGCCGGGGTCGCGCTCGGGTTCGTCGCGGCGGCCTCGCTCGGCCGCGACCTGCTGCTCATCGCGCTCGCGCTCGGCCTCATCAGCCTGATCTCCGTCGAGGCGGACATCACCTGGGGCAACATCGCGCTCATGGGTGTCGTGCTGTCCGGGGCCGTCATCATCCCGTACGTCATCAGCCGGTACGGGTACAAGGACCGGGCGATCGTGTTCCCGCGCCGTCAGGGCCGCCCGTGGTCGAAGCTCGAATGGGGCTGGCTGTTCGCAGTCCTGTTCCTCGGCTGGCTCATCCTGCCGCGCTACTTCATCTCCTCCGGGGTCTATCAGAACTGGCCGGCGGTGGAGACCCCGAGCGAGATCATCCGGCTGTTCCTCGGTGTCAATGCCGTCGGCATCTGGGACGAGCTCTTCTTCATCTGCACGATCTTCGCGCTCCTCTACCGCCACTTCTCGTTCTGGACCGCGAACGTGCTCACCTCGATCATCTTCGTGTCGTTCCTGTGGGAGCTCGGCTACCAGTCGTGGGGGCCGCTGCTCACCATCCCGTTCGCGCTCGTCCAGGCGGTGATCTTCACCCGCACAAAGTCCCTGCCGTACACGATCACGGTGCACCTGCTGTTCGACTTCATCGTGTTCCTCACCATCGTCCACGCCCATCACCCGGAGTGGATCCCGATCTTCTGGTATTGATCGCCTTCCGGGGCGGATCGCCTTCCGGGGCGGAGTGCCATCCGGGCAGAACGCCATCCGGAACTGATCGAGCGGCCAATGATGGCCGCCCCCGCACCGGTTCCCCTCCCCGAAACGGCGATATCCTGCGGTTCCATTCTCAAGAACCGCAGGAAATTGCCGTCTCAGGAACCGCAGGATATCGCCGTTTCGCGGTGGAGCGGGAAGGCCGGGGTCAGACGGTGCCGGTGTCCTCGAAGGAGCGGATGATCCCGATCCGGCGCTCGTGGCGCTCGTCGGCGGAGAACGGCTCGGCGAGGAATGCGTCGACGATCGCGAGCGCCTCGGCCTCGGGGTGCTGGCGGGCACCCACGCTCACCACCCAGGCATCGTTGTGCTGCCGGGCGAGCTGCGCGGTGTCGGTGTTCCAGGCGAGGGCCGCCCGTGCGCCGCGGACCTTGTTCGCCGCGATCTGCTCACCGTTGCCGGAGCCGCCGATCACCACGCCGAGCGAGTCGAGGCCGGACTCGCGGTCGGCCACCACGCCCTGCGCCGCCTCGATGCAGAACGCCGGGTAGTCGTCGAGCGCGTCGTACTCGAGCGCGCCGTGGTCGACGACCTCGTGCCCGCCCTCGGCCAGGTGGCGCTTGAGCGTCTCCTTGAACTCGTAGCCGGCGTGGTCGGTCCCCAGATGAACTCTCATGTCTCCCCCATCGATCGAAGCCGTCGGTCGGGCCGCGGCTCCGCGGTCGTGCGGCCACCGGTGCCGATCAGTCGAAGATCGGGCCCTCGGTCCGGGTGCGCTTGAGCTCGTAGAAGCCGGGCGTGGAGGCCACGGCGAGCACTCCGTCGAACAGTGTACCGGCCGCCTCGCCCTTGGGCGCCGGGGTGACCACGGGGCCGAATAACGCGGTGTCGCCGACCGCGACGACCGGGGTGCCGACGTCCTCGCCGACCTTGGAGATGCCCTCCTGGTGCGAGGCGCGCAGCTGCTCGTCGTAGTCCGTGGAATCCGCTGCGGCGGCGAGCTCGGCGGGCAGGCCGACCTCGGCGAGCGATTCGGCGATGACCGCGGCGTAGTCGGTGCTGCCGCCGGGATGGATCCGGGTGCCCATCGCGGTGTAGAGGGCAGGGACGACGTCCTCGCCGTGCTGGTCCGCGGCGGCGACGATCACGCGCACCGGGCCCCAGGCCCGATCCATCTTGGCGCGGTAGTCCTCGGGCAGGTCCCGGCCCTCGTTGAGCACCGCGAGGCTCATGACGTGGAAGCGCACCTCGACGTCGCGGACCTTCTCGACCTCGAGCGCCCAGCGGGAGCTCATCCAGGCCCAGGGGCAGGTGGGGTCGAACCAGAAGTCCAGGGTGGTCGTCGACATCGATCGGTCCTCTCTGCGGGCCCGCGGGTCCGGCTCTCCGGCCCGCTCCCGCGCGCAACGGTGACGGTGGGTCGCGGGGCCCCGCGCCTCGGCGGCGGCGTCCGCACTTCGTGGAACAATGATCCAGCAGTGATCATTCCACACCCGACCCGCCCGGGAGGCCCATCGATGCCGCAGCACAACCTCACCCGCGCCGAGGCGCAGACCCGCGCCGCGCTGCTCTCCGTCCAGTCCTACGACATCACGCTCGTGCTCGACGGGCAGGGCGAGGACTTCCGCTCGGTGACGCGGGTGACGTTCTCCGCCGAGGAGGGCGCTGCGACGTTCATCGACGCGATCACCACGCACGTCGAGTCGATCACCCTCAACGGCGAGGAGCTCGATCCGACCGCGCTCGTCACCCCGGGCCGGATCGAGCTGCCGGGGCTCGCCGCGGAGAACGTGCTCACCGTCGACGCCCGCTTCGCGTACATGAACACCGGCGAGGGCCTCCACCGATTCGTCGACCCGGTCGACGACGAGACCTACCTCTACACGCAGTTCGAGGTGCCCGACGCCCGCCGCGTGTTCCCGGTTTTCGAGCAGCCCGATCTCAAGGCGTCCTTCTCCTTCACCGTGCTCGCCCCGGACCACTGGACCGTCGTGTCGAACTCCCCCACCCCGCAGGCCGGGGACGCCGCGGAGCCGGCCGCCCGGCTCGGGATCGACGCCACCGGCCTGAGCACCTGGCAGTTCGCCCCCACGCCGCCGATCTCGAGCTACATCACCGCGATCATCGCCGGGCCCTACCGCGGCGTGTTCTCCTCCCTGCGCAGCTCCGACGGGGAGGACGTCGAGCTCGGCGTCTACTGCCGCGCCTCGCTGTTCGAGCACCTCGACGCGGACGACATCCTCGACATCACCCGCGCGGGCTTCGAGTTCTACGAGCGCATCTTCGGCACGCCGTACCCGTTCGAGAAGTACGACCAGCTCTTCGTCCCCGAATTCAATGCCGGGGCGATGGAGAACGCCGGTGCGGTGACCTTCCTCGAGAACTACGTGTTCCGCTCCCGCCCCACCCGGGCGATGGTCGAGCGCCGCGCGGTGACGATCCTCCACGAGCTCGCGCACATGTGGTTCGGCGACCTCGTGACGATGCGCTGGTGGAACGACCTGTGGCTCAACGAGTCCTTCGCGGAGTTCATGTCGACGCTCGCCACCGCGGAGGCGACCGAGTTCACCGATGCGTGGACGACCTTCGCCACCTTGGAGAAGGCCTGGGCCTACCGGCAGGACCAGCTGCCGAGCACCCACCCGATCGTCGCGCCGATCGAGGACCTCGCCGACGTCGAGGTCAACTTCGACGGCATCACCTACGCCAAGGGCGCATCGGTGCTCAAGCAGCTCGTCGCCTGGGTGGGACGCGAGGAGTTCTTCACCGGCGTGCTGCGGTACTTCGAGTCGCACGCCTGGTCGAACACCGAGCTCTCCGATCTCATGGTCGAGCTCGCCGAGGCCTCCGGTCGCGACCTCTCGGCGTGGACGGCCCTGTGGCTCGAGGAGTCCGGGGTCACCCTCATGCGGCCGCGGCTCGAGCGCGCCGCCGACGGCACCGTGTCCGCGCTGTCGATCGAGCAGACGCCGGTCGAGCTGCCGGGGCAGCCCGTGCCGAGCCTGCGCCCGCAGCGCATGGGGGTCGGCCTCTATTCCCTCGGGACCGACGGCATCTTCGCGCGTACGGAGTTCCACGAGATCGACATCGACGGCCCCACCGCGCAGGTGCCGCTCTCCGGGACCGGGGGCACCGGCGCAGAGCGCGCCGGGACCGGGCACGCCGGGGTCGAGGCGGCTCCCGTCGTCGTCGTGGTCAACGACGCCGACCTCGCCTATGCGAAGGTCCGCTTCGACGAGCTCAGCCTGCGCACCGCGATGAAGCACCTCAGCGGCTTCACCGACTCGCTCACCCAGCTCATGGTGCTCTCCACGGTGTGGGACATGGTGCGCGACGGGGAGCTCTCCGCCCGCGCCTACATCGACATGCTGTGCACCCATCTGCCCGCTGTCACCCATTCGACCGGTCTGCTCGTGCAGATGCGCCAGCTCACCACCGCGCTCACCGCCTACCTGCCGCCGGCCGATCGGCCGCAGGCCCGCGCACAGGTGGCCGCCGCCCTGCAGCGGATGATGCATGCCGCGCCCGCAGGCTCGGACCAGCAGCTCCAGTTCTTCCAGGGCTTCACCGCCCACGCCTGCACCCCGGAGCAGCTCGACGAGCTCGCCGCGGTCCTCGACGGGCAGGACGAACCGCTGCCGGGGCTGAGCCTCGACACCGACCTGCGCTGGTCGGTCGTCGTCGCGCTGGCCGCCGCCGGGCGCCTCGACGCCGCCGGGGTCGAACGCTGGCTGGCCGAGGACGACACCGCCACCGGGCGGCGCAGCGCGCAGACCGCACTCGCCGCCCCGGCCACCCCGGAGGCGAAGAGCACGGCGTTCACGCGCCTGGTCGACGACCGGTCGCTGCCGAATGCGACCGCGCAGGCGATCGCCCGGGGGTTCCGCCTGGGCCTGGAGACGGAGTCGGGAGAACCGGTGGCCGCGCTCGCACCGCTCGAACCGTTCGCCGCGGAGTACTTCGACCGCGTCGCCGGCTGGTGGGAGACCCGCACCCTGGAGATCGCACAGCTCTTCACCCTCGAGCTCTACCCGCCGGCCTCGCAGTCCACGGTCATCGCGACGCTCGCGTGGCTTCAGTCGCACCCGGCCGCACCGAAGGGACTGCTGCGACTCATGCGGGAGAACCTCGATACCGCCGAGCGCACCCTGCGCTGCCAGGCGGCGGCCGGAAGCTGAGGCCGGCGGCCGACGCCCGGGGTGAGATCGCTCACGACGGACCCGCGCAGTCCGACCTGCGACCGGCCGTACGGCCTGGTCAGGACGCACGGCCGGGATCCGGACCCAGCGCGTCCTCAGACACCGCGGACCGCGTGCCGCTGATACTCAGAGACCGTCCCTAGAGTGGGTGCACGTTATGCAGACTCCAGCTGAACAGGTCCGCGACGCCGTCACGGACACCGTCGACAAGACCACCGAATTCGACTACTGGGCGTTCTTCCTCGGCACCCCGCTGCGCATCCTCGTCATCGTCGTCGTGGCGATCATCCTCAACGTCGTCGTGCGCAAGCTCATCCGCCGGTTCGCCCAGTCGATCGCCGACGGCTCGACCGCGGCGACGGAGAAGAAGCGGTTCCCCGCCGGGGAGAGGCCCGCCGAGCAGGACCCCTCGGTCCGGGCGCGGCGCGCCCAGCGCGCCAAGACCGTCGGGTCGATGCTGTCGTCGATCGCGACGATCCTCATCACTGTGCTCGCAGTCCTCATGGTGCTCACCGAGCTCGGCTTCAACCTGGGCCCGGTGCTCGCCTCTGCCGGTATCGCCGGTGTCGCGATCGGCTTCGGCGCGCAGACCCTCGTCAAGGACTACCTGTCCGGATTCTTCATCGTCGTCGAGGACCAGTACGGGATCGGCGACTCGGTGGACCTCGGTGAGGCGATCGGCATCGTCGAGGAGGTCGGGCTGCGCACCACCCGGGTGCGCGGGGTCGACGGCACCCTGTGGCACGTGCGCAACGGCGAGATCCTGCGCGTGGGCAACCAGTCGCAGGGCTGGGCACGCGCGGTGATGGACATCCCGCTGCCCTACAGCTCGGACCGCGCGACGATCGATGCGGTCATCGCCGACGCCGTCGCCGCCCTGCGGCGCAATCCCAAGATCGCCGAGGCGATCCTCGAGGATCCCGAGATCTGGGGTGTCGAGGCGATCAGCGGGGAGTCGATGACCATCCGGACGGTGATCAAGACCGAGCCGAACGAGCAGTGGGCCGTCGCACGCGCCTTCCGCGGGGAGATCAAGAATCAGCTCGACCGCCGCGGCCTGCGCATCCCGCTGCCGCAGCAGACGGTGCTGCGCACCCTGCCCGACCCCGCCCATGCCCACAAGGACCCCGATGCGGAGACCGAGTCCGGGGACGTCGGCACGGGGACGACGAGGAAGAGCACGACCGGCTCGGGCGTCGCCGATGGCGGCTCGACGAAGCCGATAGGCTGAGCGGACGTCCCCGCACCGAGGGACGTCGACGACCGGAAGGGCCCCGATGATCGACCACGTGTCGCTGCAGCGACCGGACAGCTTCTTCGCCATGATCGGCGGGCATGCGACCTTCACCGCACTCGTGGACACCTTCTACGCGGAGGTCGCGGCCGACGAGTACCTCATCGCGATGTACCCGGAAGGTCATGAGCTCACCGGCGCCAAGCACCGCCTGCAGACCTTCCTCGAGCAGTATTTCGGCGGGCCGACGACGTACCAGGAGGAGCGCGGCCATCCGAGGCTGCGGATGCGCCACTTCCCGTTCCCGGTGACCCCCAAGGCCCGCGACCACTGGCTGCGCCACATGCGCACCGCGATGGACACGATCGCCCTGCCGCCGATGTACGACGCGATGATGTGGGACTACTTCCAGCGCGCGGCGACCGCGATGCTCAACACGCCGGCCGAACACGACGAGCCGGCCACCGGCACCTGCCCGGCCTCGGGTCCCGGCCCTGGAGGTCCGCAGGACCGCTGAGCCGGCGACCCCGCCGACGGGGCGGGCGCGCCGCGAGGGGCGGCCTCACCCGCGATGACGGGTGAGCACGTGCCCGACCGGGGTGGACAGCCGCAGCCACGTCCCGCAGCCGCGCACCTCGACCGGCGCTCCCTCGACCAGGAATCCGAGCCCGTGGAGCGCGAACGCCGCCCCGGAATCGGGGTCGACCGTGGGGCGCTCCCCGGGCACCGGTCCCGATGCCGCCGTGCCGGCCGCCTCGTGGAGCGACCGCGACCACACGCGTCGGCGCAGTGCGCTCACCGCGGGCCCACCGGCGGCCTCCGGACTGCCGGCGGCGACCTCGGCGATGCCGGCCTCGGCCGCGCGCACGACGATCCCGGCGTCGAGCGACCCGAGCGGCTCCCACGGTCCGCGCGGCGGAGCGATCCCCGCCCACGCGGCGTGCACCTCCTGCGGCGGCACCGGCACGTGGAGCAAGCCCTGTGCCCGGGCCCGGGCGAACCGGTCGGTGAGCGCGGCGAGCGGCACCACGGCATCGAGCCCGTCGAGGTCGGATGCGGGCAGGGGCACGATCCGCATCCCGAGCGTCAGGGGCGTGGTGTCGCCGAGGCCGTGCGGGTACAGCGGGGAGACCGTGAGCACGAGGCGCGCCCCGTGCACGGTGAGGCGCATCGCGCCGTCCGGATCGAGGCGCTGAGCGCGCTGCGTGAATACCTCCCAATCGCGCAGGTCGTGGGCATCGGTGAGTCGGAGATCCGGCATCTCAGCGCCTGCGCAGCGGCACGCGGTCGCCGACGACGGCGCGCAGCTGCACGGTCTCGGACTCCGTGAGCCGGCGCGCACGGCCGGTGTCGGCGTCGACCATCGCGATGACCGATTCCGCCACGGTGTAGGCGCGCGAGCCGTCGGGTTCGGCGATGACATAGCCGACATCGACGGTGGCGGGGCCGACGGCGGAGATCACCGTGTCGACCGCGATCGGGCCGGTCCGGTACGGGATCGGCTCGCGGTACTCGATGCGGTGGGAGAAGACGAGGATGTCGGTGTCGCCCGAGGCGTCGCCGAACACCGGCGGGATGCCCGGCCCCAGGACGACTCCGGAGACTCCGGGGGCGGCCGGTGCGGCGGCGTCCCGGTTCGCCGTGGGCGAGCCGAACGCGCGCACGCGGGCCTCCTCGAGGATGCGGAACTGGGCGACGTTGTTGATGTGCCCGTAGGCGTCGAGGTCTCCCCAGCGCAGCTCGATGAGCACCCGGGTGAAGGGGCCGCGCAGCAGGGGGTCGGTGAGCGTGGAGTCCATTCCCCCATTGTGCCAGCCGCGCACCGACGACACGGCCGTCACCGCACCGCTGTCCTCTCGGCACCGACTCCGGCGGGCAGCGGTGCGGTCCGGAGTCGGGACCCTCGCGCACCACGCGCCGACGGCGCGATTAGACTCGATGTGATCTGCGTTGCAGGACGGCTCCCGCGTCGTCCACACCACCCGTCATGGGCGGCCCGCACCCGAACCGCCGCGGACCGCCCCGAGCCCCCTGGAGCACGATGAATCATTCCGAGAACGTCGCCGCACTGCGAGGCGTCCTGCAGCTCTCCCCGACCGACCCGATCCACGAGAGCCGGGAGACGGAGTTCTTCGAGGGGCAGAGCCAGTTCAAGCCCGACGGCCGGGTGTTCGGCGGCCAGGTGCTCGCCCAGTGCGTCATGGCCGGCGGTCTCACTGTCGCGGACGACCGCCCGATCCATTCCCTCCACGGGTACTTCCTCCGCACCGGCGACGCCACCCGGCCGATCGTGTTCGGGGTGGAGAACCTGCGCGACGGCGGCTCGTTCTCGGCCCGCCGGGTCCACGCATACCAGGACGGGCAGCCGATCATGTCGGTGATGTCGTCCTTCCAGCTCGTGCAGGAGGGATACGACCACGGGGACGACTTCCCCGCCGGGATGCCCGATCCCGAGGACTGCCCGCAGATCAAGGACCTCGTCGGCTCGGTCGACCTCCCGCATGTGCAGGAATGGCTGGTCAAGCGACCGTTCGATGTGCGCCCGGTCGAGCCGTCCCTCTACCTCGCGCATCAGGGCGACGAGGTCTCGCACCAGCACGTGTGGATCCGCGCCTCGGCCGAGTTCCCGGCCGACCCGCTCCTCAATGCCGCCGCCCTGGCGTATGCGAGCGACTTCAATCTCCTCGAGCCCGCGATGCGACGTCACGGGCTCGCCTGGCAGGAGCCGGGCCTGCGGCTCGCGAGCCTCGACCACGCGATGTGGTGGCACCGTCCGATCCGCGTGGACGAGTGGATGCTCTATTCCCAGAACTCCCCGTCGGCCGAGGGGGGACGCGCGCTCGGTGCCGGCCGGATCTTCGCCCGCGACGGGCAGCTCCTCGCCACGGTCGCGCAGCAGGGCATGATGCGCGTCAAGCGCTGACCGGGACGTCGATCCTCGAAGGTTCCTGACCGTCGAACCGCAAGGAATCGACAGGTCACAGCACTGCAGCGCCCCCGGGATCCATAAGGCTCCCAGGGGCGCTGCAGTGCACCACCGAGGTGGTCAGTCGCGGGTCAGGCGACGGTGGGTGACGCGGTGCGGCCGGGCCGCCTCCTCGCCGAGGCGCTCGACCTTGTTCTTCTCGTAGGACTCGAAATTGCCCTCGAACCAGTACCAGCTCGACGGGTTCTCCTCCGTACCCTCCCAGGCCAGGATGTGGGTGGCGACGCGGTCGAGGAACCACCGGTCGTGGGACACGACCACGGCGCAGCCCGGGAACTCGAGGAGAGCGTTCTCGAGCGAGCCGAGGGTCTCGACGTCGAGGTCGTTGGTCGGCTCGTCGAGCAGGAGCAGGTTGCCGCCCTGCTTGAGCGTGAGCGCGAGGTTGAGGCGGTTGCGCTCACCGCCGGAGAGCACGCCGGCCTTCTTCTGCTGGTCCGGTCCCTTGAAGCCGAAGGCGGACACATAGGCGCGCGAGGGCATCTCCACCGCACCGACCTGGATGAAGTCGAGTCCGTCGGACACGACCTCCCACAGGCTCTTGTTCGGGTCGATGCCGCCGCGGGACTGGTCGACGTAGGAGATCCGCACGGTGTCGCCGATCTTGAGCTCTCCCCCGTCGATCTCCTCGAGTCCGACGATCGTCTTGAACAGCGTGGTCTTGCCGACGCCGTTGGGGCCGATGACGCCGACGATGCCGTTGCGAGGCAGCGAGAACGACAGCCCGTCGATGAGCGTGCGGTCGTCGAAGCCCTTGACGATGTCCTTGGCCTCGATGACGATGTCGCCCAGGCGCGGGCCCGGCGGGATCTGGATCTCCTCGAAGTCGAGCTTGCGGGTCTTCTCCGCCTCCGCGGCCATCTCCTCGTAGCGGGCGAGGCGGGCCTTCGACTTGGTCTGGCGGGCCTTCGCGTTCGAGCGCACCCACTCGAGCTCCTCCTTGAGCCGCTTCTGCAGCTTCTGGTCCTTCTTGCCCTGGACCTTGAGGCGCTCGGCCTTCTTCTCGAGGTAGGTCGAGTAGTTGCCCTCGTAGGGGTAGAGGTGACCGCGGTCGACCTCGGCGATCCACTGCGCGACGTGATCGAGGAAGTACCGATCGTGGGTCACGGCGATGACGGCGCCGGGGTACGAGGCGAGATGCTGCTCGAGCCAGAGCACCGATTCCGCGTCGAGGTGGTTGGTGGGCTCGTCGAGGAGGAGCAGATCCGGCTTCTCGAGGAGCAGCTTGCACAGTGCCACACGGCGGCGCTCACCGCCGGAGAGGACGGACACGTCGGCGTCCGGCGGCGGACAGCGCAGGGCGTCCATCGCCTGTTCGAGCTGGGAGTCGAGGTCCCAGGCATCAGCGGCATCGATGGCTTCCTGGAGCTTGCCCATCTCCTCCATGAGCGCGTCGAAGTCGGCGTCCGGGTCGGCCATGAGGGCGGAGATCTCGTTGTAGTGGTCGACCTTGGCCTTGATCTCGCCGACGCCCTCCTCGACGTTGCCGAGAACGGTCTTCTCCTCGTTGAGCGGCGGCTCCTGGAGGAGGATGCCCACGGTGTACCCGGGGCTCAGCCGGGCCTCGCCGTTCGACGGCTGGTCGATGCCGGCCATGATCTTGAGGATCGTCGACTTGCCGGCGCCGTTGGGCCCGACCATGCCGATCTTCGCTCCGGGATAGAACGACATCGACACGTCGTCGAGGATGACTTTGTCACCGTGCGCCTTGCGCGCCTTGTGCATGGTGTAAATGAATTCGGCCATAGTGACACCAGGCTATCGGCTCGGCGAACCGGCGGCGAATCAGGAGCGAGGTACGCGCCCGCCGGATCAGTTGCCGCCGAGCTCCGGAGGTCCGTCTCCGGAATCGCCGGAGCCGCCGTCGGAACCGCGGCCGGAGTCACCGGTGCCGTCGTCGCTCCCCGAGCCGCCGGAGTCCCCGCCGGATCCCGAGCCGCCGGTGTCCTCACCGGGTGATTCCGTGGCCTCGTCGCGCGGGCGGTTGATGTCCTCACCCGGGATGTGGCCGGCGCCGTTGTCGGAGTCGTCCTCGCCGCGCTCCTCGCCGGAGGGCGCGTCCACGCCCTCGGGACGCTCCACCGCACCGTAGAGACAGGTGTCGACGGATTCGCTCGGCGGCATGAGACGAGCGGTGGCCGCTCCCCCGCGGATCTCCCCGACGACGCAGCCGTCCTCGACGCGCACCCCGAACATCTTCGCCGGCACCTCGTTGCCCAGCGGCGATTCGTCGAGGGTCGTCTCGATGTCCTCGGGGTCGTAGCCCGCCTCGATGAGGGCGTCGAAGAGCTCCTGCGAGTTCGGCAGCGATTCCTCGTCCCCGGTCAGCGGTTCGAGCGCGGCGATGACCTCGTCGACGACGGCGGGCTCCTCGGTGGGCTGGGCCGGTCCCGGGTCGACCGGCTGCTGGAACAGGGAGCACCCGGTGAGGGCCAGGGACGAGAGCAGCAGCACTGGTGCTGCCGCACGCGCGTGGAACGTCATGGATCTCCTTCGCAACCGGCACCGACTCGCCTGCACCACTGTAGCGCCTCGGCGGGCCGGCACCGGATCACGGAGTATCAGAACGGCGCGTCCTCGTCCGCGGTCGTCTGCCCTGCCTCCGCGCCGACGAGCACCGGGCCGGAGTCCCCGCCCTCCGCAGGGCGACCCCCGGCACCTTCCGGTGCCCGATTACCGATCGGATCCCCCGTGTCCCCGGCCGGGTGATCGGGTCCGGGCTCCCAGGAGTCGCGGCCGGCGGGAGGGGGCTCGGACAGCCCGCCCCACGCGGTGCCTCCCGAACCGGCTTCCGGTTCCTGGTCCTCAGCACCGGCTGCCCGGCGCCGGGAGTTCCGACGACTGAAGGATCCGGTGCCGAAGCGCAGATTGTGCCCGATGGCGTCGGCGATGAGCTCCACCGCGGTGCCGGACTTCTCTCCCGATGTCCAGTCGCGCACCCGGAGACGTCCGACGACGATGACGGGGTCGCCCTTCGACAGCGAGCACGCGCAGGCCTGGGCGATCGCGCCGTAGGCGGAGACGTCGAACCAGCTCGTCTCGCCGGATTCGTACGAGCCGGTCTCCGCGTTGAAGTAGTCGTGGTTGACGGCCAGCCGGAACCCGACGAAGGGTCGGCCGTCGGTGAGGGTGCCGGTGCGCGGGTCGCTGCCGATGGTGCCGATGAGATGATTCGTGGTCTTCACCGTTCTCGTCCTTTCGAGTGGAGGTGGGTCCACGCTCGCCCAGCGCGCCGGCCGGCGCCAGGGACGGAAACGGCCTGTGGAGGAGCACTCGCTCCTCCACAGGCCGCAGTCACCGAGAACGGCGCGTCATCCCCAGTCAGCGCAAGCCGTCGTAGACCGCCTTGTGCTCGCCGAGGATCGCGGTGATCGGTTCGAGGTAGGAGCCCGCCGCGGCGCGCTGCACCGCCTCGCGCAGGCGCGCATCGACCTCGGCGCCGGCCTCGCGCGCACCCTTGGCGCGCGCCGAGGCGGCGGTGACCGAGGTGATGATCGAGCCGATGATCCCGATCCCGAGCAGCGCCCCGGGGATGATCCACAGCCACGCGGAGCCGTCGAAGAGGACGCCGGAGAACATGAGCACGAGCTGCACCACGAGCCACAGCGCACCGACGACGGTCGCGAGGAAGAACAGGATCTGGAAGAAGCCGGCGACTCCCCACCAACCGGGCGTGCGCCGTTCGATGTCCACGGCGGTGACCGCGGAGTCGAGCGTGTAGGTCAGCTCCGCCGTGCTCTGCTTCTCCGCGTGGGAGACCGCGTGGCGCCACTGCAGCGGGAGCGAGCGCACCGCCTCGGCGACGAGCTCGTGGGCGGCGAGGTTGACCCGCGCGCTCTGCGTGCGCGTGGTCTCCGGGACGGCGGCCCGGATGAGGTCGTCGCGATCGCCTCCGTGCTTGGCGCCGAGCGGGTCGGCCTGCCCGCGCTGGGCCAGGGCGAGCGGCGGGTAGCCGGTCTTCCGGTAGGCGCGGCGCTGGTAGTCGTCCCGCACGGTCTGCGCGACGGCCTCGACGCCGGCGGCGTCGACCATCGCATCGACGAGGCGGTCCGCGCCCGGCAGTCTCGTCGGGTCGGACAGCGGTTCGCCGAGCTCGGAGCGCATCTGTGCGGCGAGGGAGCGCATGTCCGCGAGCAGGCGCTCCGAGGCGGCCTCCTTCGCCGACACCGTCTGCGTCAGGGTCTCGCGCAGCTGCGGGACCCCTTCGCGGGTGACGGCTGAGGCGAGCTGGATCCGCGCCCCGTCGAGCCCGTCCTGGGCGAGCAGCTGCCGCAGGTGGTCGTGGCAGGCCTCGCGCTCGGCGGTGGTGAGCGTGTCGATCTGGTTGAGCACGACGACCATGTTCGTCGTGTGCTCGGCGAACTGGGAGAGGTAGTGCGAATGGAGGGAGAAGTCGGCGTACTTCTGCGGATCGACGACCCAGAACACGACGTCGACGAGTCCGACGAGGCGATCGGATTCGATCCGGTGCTCGGCGGCGGTGGAATCGTGGTCGGGCAGATCGAGGAGGATAAGGCCGTGGAGGGATTCCTCGTCGTCGCCGTCGAGCGCACTCTCGCGCCAGGTCCGGTTGTCGACGGGCACGCCCAGCCAGGACAGCAGCTCCTCGCCGCCCTCGCCCCACACGCAGGCCGTCGGCAGCGAGGTCGTGGGGCGGCGCACGCCGACCCGCGCGATCTCGAGCCCGGCGACGGCATTGAAGAGCGAGGACTTGCCCGAGCCGGTGGAGCCGGCGAAGGCGACGACGGTGAAGTCCTCACCGAGGTTCATCCGGGCATCGGTCTTCTCGAGCAGCTCGCCGGCGCGCTCCACGGTGGCGCGGCCGAGGCGGCCCTCCTCGAGGTCGAGGGCACGGCGGATGCCGGCGGCCAGCCGGCTGATGGCCTCGTGGGTCTGCTGGCTCACAGGGTCTCCTCCAATCGGTCTCCGGCCCCGCGCAGCACGCCGGCCTGGCGCGGCGGCACCGCGGTGTCGGTGAGCGCCTGGTCGAAGGGAGCGCGGTGCCGTTCGAGCACCGTCGTCGCCCGTTCGACGAGCTGCTCGCGGGCGGTCTGCGCGAGGTCGCGGGTCACCTGGTCACCGAAGATCGTGTCGAGGAGCTTGCCGGCGACCACGGCGGTGCCCCCGGCGATGCCGGCCTCGGCACCGGTGAGGCCGCCCGTGCCGGCGAACACGGCGAGCATGAGGACGGCGCTGACGCCGTTGACGCCGAAGGTCAGGATCCGGGCCTTGGCGCGCTTGCTCTGGCCGACCTCGCGCACGAGGTCGTTGACCCCTGATGACCAGTCGGCGACCATCCGGCCGACCTCGGCGTCGAACTGCGGGGGCAGGGCGGCCATCGCCGGGCGGTCCTCGACGAGCGCGGCGCCCTCGGGATAGGCCTGCCAGCGCTCGGCGGTCTCCGCCACGGCGCGCACGGTCTGTTCGCGGATGAGCAGGGCCACACTGCTCTCGATCGCCTGCTCGAGGGGCTCGGCGGCGTCGCGCTTGCCGGTCACGGCGGCGGTGATGCGGTCGCGCACACGCGCGACGGTGGGCTCGAGCCCCCGGAAGAACTGGCCGGTGCCGACGAAGTCCTGCCAGCGGGCGAGGACCTCGCCGCGCAGCACCCGGCCGTCGGCGAGGGACTCGGTGAGCTCGACGGCGCTGCGCCCGAACTCCTCGTCGACCACGGTGCGCAGGCGCTGATGCGCGTCCTCCTGGCCGGACACGATGTCGGCGAGATCCCGGACCCTGGCCGGGACGGCGGCGAGCGCGCCGGTGAGCGTGCGGGAGATGACGCGGTCGCGGGCGGTCGCGTTCATCCCGAGGTTGAGGATCCACGAGCGCACCGGGAACACTGCAGCGTCGGGCAGCAGGCCGTCGGTGAGCTCGAGCTCGGGGATGGTGAAGATCGGGGCGGAGCCGAGGCCGGAGTCCGAGAGGAGACCGGAGAGGTGGTGGCGCACCTCGCGGTTGGCCTGCGGGGGGACGCGGTCGAGCACCATCGCCACCGTCGTGCCGCGCTCGACGGAGGTCTTGAGGAGCTCCCACGGCACGGCGTCGGCGTAGCGGGCGGCGGTGGTGACGAACAGCCAGAGATCTGCCGCGGCGAGCAGCTGCCGGGCCAGGGTGCGGTTGGATTCGAGCACGGAGTCGATGTCCGGCGAATCGAGCAGAGCGAGACCGCGCGGCACCCCCTCGTGGGCGACGAGGCGCACCTGCGGCTGCTCGAGGTCGGTCTCCGCGCGCACGACGCGCTGCAGTGCGGGCAGGATGCGGTCGGAGGTGAAGTACTCCCGATCCTCCGGATTGTGGACGAGGACCGGCCAGCGGGTGGTGGGGCGCAGCACGCCGGGGTTGGACACCTCGGATCCGACGATCGAATTCACCAAGGTCGACTTGCCGGCACCGGTGGAGCCCCCGACGACGACGAGGAGCGGAGCGTCGGTGTCCGACACCCGCGGGAGCAGGTAGTCGGTGAGCTGGTCGTCGATGTCCCGCTGCAGTGCGCGACCGGCCTGCGCGTCCGCGGTCTGCAGGGGGAACCGCGATTCCCGAACCCGTCTGACCAGGTCGGAGAGCGCCGGCGCCACCCCGGGCGCGAGGGCATGGAGATTCGATCGGGTAGTCACGGCTCCACTCTGGCGGTTTTCGGCGCCCGTCACCACTCACCACGCCGTCCGCGCCGATTCGCGCGTTCTCGAGCGGATTCCGCCCGCCGCGTCACGGTTGCCCGATCAGCGCCAAGGGTGTGGTGTGCGTCACAATTTCCAGCGAACTCCCAGGTGCAGAACGATCGTTCGAGCGTAGTGTTCAAGCACCACACCGAAAGGGGTTGATTCCGATGACGGGATCGCGTTTCTTCCAGGCCGCTGCGGCCATGTCCTTCCTCGCCCTCCTGCTCGTCGTGTTCGGCGGGGTCAGCGTCCTCTTCGTCGATGTCGCCTTCTTCATCCAGGCGTTCGCGCTGCTCGCCGCGCTCGCCGGGATCGGCCTCGCGATAAGTGAGCGGCTCGCGTTCTGGGGCAAGCCCGCCAGCCCGTACCTCGCCTGAGGGCACGGCGGGTTCAGAGAAGGCTGCGCGGTCCAGGACTATCGCTGTCAATCGCCCCGGTTCCAGTGATACTTCCCCAATCAGGATTCGACGCTGCGGCATGCAGCAATTATCGGGCATATCGTGCTTAAACATCCGCAAACACTGGATCCGAAGACATGGAATTCTGTTGCATAGAAATCGAACCGTGCGATCATCGATTCGGAACAGGTGCGACCAATGGGGACCCAGGGGTGGGCACCAGTGTGTCTCCGATGAGAGCAAGAAGACCCGCGTCGAACGCTGTGTGATGGTTCGCGCAGAGGATCAGGATGTTTGCTGTAGTCGCAGCCCCTCCTTCAGCGTCGGCTTTGATGTGCGCCGCTTCAAGAACCTGTGGAACTTCGAGACCGCAATACCTACAGCTTGTTCCGTGACGACGGAGTGCAGCTTCTCGCAACTGGCTCTGGTGCAACCGATGTTTCGTAATGCGATAGATATATCGTCGTTCGAACTCAGCATCTTCTTCGGTGTTCAATTCTGTGACTTGGGCAAGACCTGAGGAGTCAGATGAATCAGGTGGAGTTCGGACGCTTAGAAGCTCACCCAGATAAGAATTGTGCCAATCACCGCGCCGTGGACCCCGCCGTTGCCGGAACGTTTTGACAAGCGCATTTCTCGCTCCAGATTCGGAGAGAATGGCATAGAGAAGCCCGAGCGTCTTGCCGTGGATCCCAACGTCCCCATTTTCACTTTCGCTATACAAGAGGTCGTCGATTTCAGGAATTTCATCGGCAAGGCTTGGCGGCACACGAATACCCCATTCATAAACCTTGCCCGAACGAGACTCGAACCACACGTAGAAGAGCTCGATCTTACCACTACTGATCGTCGCGAAACGCTGAAGCTCAGTGGGACCAGCCCAACTGGGCATCGCAGATACCGACCAGTTGTCGGTGTCTGTTAGTCCGATTGCTCCAACGTATGCCCGCAACATGGCGAGCGCGATCGGAGCGTCCGGCATAGAAAGCGCGTAGACGAAAGAGGCATAGGAAGCGGTACCCCCTCGCGAGCCTCGCTTGAAGATCCACGTCTCTTCCCCGATCCCGATTTCCAGATCGGCGATCAGCTTCCTCTCATCCGCAATCAATGAGTCGAGTTGTGATGTGTTCATACTGCATTCTCCAGACCCAGAGCTGTAGATCGTTCCTCCAAAAGATCCATCCATCAGACTACCTATCGGGAACGTGCCTACTTGCGACTGTAATGGCGCCGCACTTCGCGACGCACGAATCCGAGGCAGGAAATTCCCCGCGCATTTGATCATTGCAACGGAACGGCAAAGAACCGAAATCGCTTGATTTGATCATCGCACAGCTGAAACTATGTCGCTTGTGTGTCACACATACTGGATTAGCCGAACGGTCAGGCCTCGTTCCTGGTGCTGCGCCCCCAGCAGGATTCGAACCTGCAACCTACGGATTAGAAGGCCGTTGCTCTATCCATTGAGCTATGGGGGCCGGGCCGCACGGAGCGGCGCCACTCAGGCTACTACACGGCCCTTCCCCGCCGGGCACGGCCTCACAGCGGCCGGGACCTCACGGCGACGACGACCTCACAGCGACCACGACTCGAGCTGCCGGAGCATGTCGCGCTTCTTGCTCGTGTGCTCGCCCATCCGCGACAGGATGTCCGACAGCGCCTCGATCGCCTCTTCGATGTAGGGGCCCTTGTTGAGCATGACGCACTCGGCGCGTTGCGCCATCGCCGCGTCGGTGATCTCAGCGCGCGACGGCAGCCCGGACTTCGCGAGGCTCTCGAGCACCTGGGTCGCCCAGATCACCGGGACGTGCGCGGCCTCGCACAGCCACAGGATCTCCTCCTGGAGCTCGGCCATCCGCTCGAACCCGGCCTCGACCGCGAGGTCGCCGCGGGCGATCATCACCCCCACGTCCTGCCAGCGCATCGCCTCGAGCAGCATCCGCGGCAGCTCCTCGAACGCCGCGACGGTCTCGATCTTGAGCGTGATGTCGACGTCCTCGGCCTGTTCCGCGGCGAGCGCGTCGATGAGCTGGGCGACGTCGGCGGCGGAGCGGACGAAGGACAGGTTGACCATGTCCGCATGCGCGGCGACGAACGGGATGTGGGAGCGGTCGGCATCCGTCAGCGCCGGGATGCCGATCGTCGTGTCCGGCAGGTTGATGCCCTTCTCCGCCTTGAGCTTCGCCCCGCGCGGACCCGCGCTCGTCACCCGCAGCTCGAGCGCGTCGGTACCCCCGGCGGTAACGACGGCGCCGATCCGGCCGTCGTCGATCCACACCTCGTCGCCGATCGCCGCGTCGTCGAACACCTCCGGCAGCGAGCAGCCGATGACGAAGGGCGGGTCGGTGACTGCGGGGCGCGGCTCCATCGAGCGGGTGAGCACGATGGTGTCGTCGAGGTGCACTCGCATACTCTGCTCGACACCGGGCAGCGGGCCGACGGTGAGGACGGCGTCGAGCGCGTGCACCTCGGTCCCGGTCATCCAGTAGATCGTCTTGTCCGCCGACAGCAGGATCCCGGCCGAGCCGCGGGCCTCGATGCGCAGCCGACGGTGCGAATCCCGGGCGTCGGTGAGACGGACCTCATCGCCCTCGTCGAGGCGGGACAGCGCCTCGGTGATCGCTCCCGCGTCCCCGGCGAGCGGCAGCGCCTCGGCGTCGAGAGCGCCCTCGATGCCGCGGGCCGCCTGGTCGTCGACCCTCCCCAACCACACGAGAGAGCGCTCGACGACCCGTCCGGAGACGTCGCGCTCCGGGCGGATCTTGAGGACGGGCGGCCCGGGCAGGAGCGGACCGGTGCGGAGCTTCGGACCGGCGAGGTCCATCGCGATGAGCGGAGGGGATGTGCGACCGGGACCGCGCTGGGCGCGGATCGCTGCGATCATCGCGGTCCACGTGTCCTCGTCGTCATGTGCGCAGTTGATCCGCGCGAGGTCCATCCCGGCGGCGGCCATCGCCGCGACGAGGTCGCCGTCGTGGGCCGACTCGGTGGGCATCGTCACCATGATGCGGGTCCGGCGATCGGCCGGTTCCGGGCCGAGGAGCCGCGCGGTGTCACGCGCCAGGATCTCCCGGCCGGCCACCGGGGTGAGCGCCTGCGGATCCGGGTCCGGAGCCTGTCCGAGCTGGGCGCGCAGCGCGGTGAGGACCACGTCGAGGTGTCCGAGCACCCCGGCTTCCATCCGGCCGAGCGAGGACACCCCGACCTCGGCGAGCCGGTCCTGGAGCCCGCGGATGTCGAGCGCCCGCAGCGCGACGTAGTGCACGAGGTTCCGCGCGGATTCCCGGTGCCGGTCGCGCACGCGGGCGATGAGCTCCGCGCTGCGCGCCTCCGCGGCGAGCACAGCGGCGCGCACCTCGGCGACCTCGCTGATGAGGGATTCGACGCGCTGTGCAGCGGGGATTGTGTGGTCAGTGGTCATACGGCAGCACCTCCAGCACGGGAGCGTAGTGCTCCGAGGTCAACGGGAGGTGAACGGCGCGTGCGCGCGGACGGGGCGGCGCAGGGGACGTCCCCTGCTCCGCCCCGTCCACAACGGCCCGGCGCGAGCGCGGCGAATCGGCGCGAGCGCGCCCCGGTTCAGCCGGCGCGCTCGTCGAGCGCCTTCTCCAGCCGATCGAGCTTGCCGGTGAGCTCACCGGTGTACCCGGGCCGGATGTCGGCCTTGATGACGAGCGAGACGCGCGAGCCGAACGCCCCGACGGCCTCGGTGGCCTCCTTGACCACGGCGAACACCTCGTCCCACTCGCCCTCTATGGTGGTGAACATCGAGTCGGTGCGGTTGGGCAGACCGGACTTCCGCACGACCTCGACGGCCGCGGCGACGGCGTCGTGGACGGAGCCGGTGGGGTCGTCGCCGCCCGAGGGGGCGACGGAGAATGCGAGGAGCATGATCGATCCTTCCTTCGGAGAACGTCGGTACGCGGGGTGCGTCAGGTCGCGGGGACCTCGAGGACGAGCGCGTCGCCCTGGCCACCGCCGCCGCACAGTGCGGCCACGCCCTTCCCACCGCCGCGCCGCTGGAGCTCGAGCGCGAGGTGGAGTGCGACACGGGCGCCCGAGGCGCCGATCGGGTGGCCGAGCGCGACGGCGCCGCCGTTGACATTGACCTTCGAGTCGTCGATCCCGAGGTCCTTAATGCTCGCCAGGCTCACCGCCGCGAACGCCTCGTTGATCTCGTAGAGATCGAAGTCCGCCGGGCTCATGCCCTCCTTCTCCGCGGCGGCCTTGATCGCCTGCGAGGGCTGGTGCTGCAGCGTCGAGTCCGGCCCGGCGGTCCAGGCGTGCGAGCGGATGACGGCGAGGATCGGCAGACCGAGCTCCTCGGCCTTCTCCCGCGAGGCCACGACGACTGCGACGGCCCCGTCCGAGATCTGGGAGGCGGAGCCGGCGGTGATCGTGCCGTCCTTGCGGAAGGCCGGCCGGAGCTTCCCCAGGGATTCGGCCGTGGTGTCCGGGCGCACGCCCTCGTCCTCGCTCACCACGGTGTCGCCCTTGCGTCCGCGGATGGTAACCGGGGTGACCTCATCGGCGAAGCGGCCCTCCTGCCATGCGGCGGCGGCGCGCTGGTGGGACTGCGCGGCGTAGGCGTCCTGCTGCTCGCGAGTGAACTCGCCGTCGCCGCTGTTCGCGGACTCGGTGAGACCGCCCATCGCCTCGTCGGTGAAGGCGTCCCACAGTCCGTCGTAGTCCATGTGGTCGCGGACGGAGATGGTGCCGTACTTGTAGCCCGCGCGCGACTTCTCGAGCATGTGGGGGGCGTTCGTCATGGATTCCTGGCCGCCGGCGACGACGAGGTCGTACTCACCGGCGCGGACGAGCATCGCGGCCTGGGTGATCGCGTTGAGCCCGGACAGGCAGAGCTTGTTGACGGTGATCGCCGGCGTGGACATCGGGATGCCGGCCTGGGCGGCGGCCTGCCGCGCCGGTCCCTGCCCGCAGCCGGCCTGGAGGACCTGGCCCATGATGACGTATTCGACTGCCTCGCGTGCCACGCCCGCGCGGTCGAGGGCGCCGCCGATCGCCTCGGCGCCGAGGTCGACGGCGCTGAGCGATCCGAGTGCTCCGGACATCCGCCCCTGCGGGGTGCGCGATCCGGCGACGATGACGGCTTCGGTCATGTTCTCCTCCTTGAGCAGCCGACCGGCGGGGCGTCCCCGGCGATCGGGCGATGATGGTGGGTGCGTCCGGCACCCGGCCGGCCGCGCGGCGCACCGGCCCTTCGGCGCGCTCCCGTGCTCCGTCCAGGGTATCCGAGGACGTGATGGCCGACACAACCGCCAGCCGAGGCGGCCCGCGGACCGGCACGTGTCCGATCGGGATCAGGCCGGAACCGCACGCACCCGCCCCACCGGTGACGGCGGAACGGGTGCGTGCAGGAAGCGTGGGACGGCCGGGGGCCGCCAGGGCGGTCAGCCCTTGAGGTTGCCGGCACCGTCGTCGAGGTGCGCGCGGAGGAACCACTGGAACTGCTCGAGCTCCCGGGTCTGGGCGGTGAGGAGGTCCTCGCTCATCGGATCGATCTCCGCGGTCGCGGCGACGGCCTCGCGGTGGGCGGCGTTGACGTCGTCGTAGACGGCGTCGAGCGCGGCGATGTGCGCCTGGGTGCCGGCCCGGTCGAGCTCGTACTTCATGCCCGGGCGATCCCAGGCCACGCGGCTCGGCACACCGTTGGGGCTGCTGCCGAGAGCGGCGATCCGCTCGGCGATCTCGTCGGCGAAGCCGCGGACGAGCTCGACCTGCGGGTCGAGCATCTCGTGCACGCCGATGAAGGCGGGCCCGACGACGTTCCAGTGCGCGTGCTTGAGGATGAGGTGCAGTGCGTTCATCGCATCGAGCCGCTCCTGCAGGATGCCGGCGACCTTCTCGCCTTCGGCCTCGCTGAGTCCGGGAAGGGTGTAAGCCATGGGTGTTCTCCTCTGCTGCGTGTGACGGATGGACGGGTGAGCACTTCCGCCGTGGCACTCGAGCGGCCGGCGGCGTCTGCGCTCTCGATCGGTTCAACACGGACCGCGGTGCCGGTATTCCGCCCGCACCGCCCGCCCCCGGGTGAGATCCCTCGCATCCGCACCGGTGACGCCCAGGCCCCGGGTGCGATCCGCCGGGTCGTGGCCGATCGGGCACATCCGCTCGGAGGTCATACCCATGAATCCTCGGTAGAGTGGACCGAGAAGCTGAAGAGCACCGGTGAGACAAGGATGGGAGTCGAGAGCGTGACGCCTCCGGAAGAGTTCCGCACTGCAATGCGCGGATACGAGAAGAATGAGGTCGATGCCCGGATCGGGCAGCTGCAGACCGAGATCGATTCGCTGCGCAAAGCGCTGGCAGATGCACGGAGCCAGGTGATCACCGCCGATCGCGCCAAGCTGCAGATCGCCGGCGAGCTGTCCGAGGCGAAGCAGCAGCTCAAGAAGGCCGCGAACGACAGCGCCGAGGCGTCCGGCCCTCCCGGCAGCCGGATCGACCACCTGCTCAAGATCGCGGAGTCCCAGGCCCGCGAGACCCTCGCGCAGGCGACCGCGGACGCGGAGACGATCCGCAACAAGGCCCGCGCCGATGCCGCGAGCCAGCGCGCCCGGATGCACACCGAGAGCAACGACGTGCTCAACAAGGCCCGCTCCGAGGCCGAGGCGATCACCGCCTCGGCGGAGCTGCGTGCCGAGGAGACGATCAAGGCCGCGGACTCCCGTGCCGAGGAGCTCAAGGCCACCGCTGCACGCGAGGCCTCCCAGCACACCGACTCCGCGCAGGCGGAGGCCGAGCAGAGCCGCGAGACCGTCAAGCGCGAGATCGCCGCGCTGCGTGCGGACGCCGAGAAGGAGGCCGCCGACATCCGCGCGAAGGCGAAGAGCGAGGCGGACTCCATCCTCGCTGCCGCCCACGCCGAGCAGGAGAAGGCGAAGAAGGCCGCGAACGACCTCGAGGTCGAACTCGCCGACAAGCGCCAGCAGGCGGAGAAGTCGGAGAAGGAGCGCTTCGACAAGGCCACGGAGGAGAACGCGAAGCTCATCTCCGAGGCCCAGGCCCGCGCCAAGAAGGCCGACGAGGAGGCCAAGGCCGCCGCAGAGCGCGCGGAGACGACCCGCAAGGAGGCCGTCGAGAAGGCCGACCGCATCATCGCCGACGGACGGAAGCGCTCGCAGGAGCTCATCGCCGAATCCCGTGCCACCGCCGAGGCGACGATCGAGGAATCCGCCGCCGAGGCCAAGCGCAACGTGTCGAGTGCCCAGTCGCAGGTCGACCTGCTCACCAAGCAGCGCCGCACCATCACCGCCCAGCTCCAGCAGCTGCGGTCGATGTTCGCCGCTCCCGGACTCTTCGACGGCGTCGACATGACCGAGGACAAGTCGGATCAGGAGGCCGCCGCCGCGCTCCCCACCGAGAAGATCGCCTCCGGCTCCGAGCTCGACGACCTCACCGCACCTGCGGATGCGGAGAGCGCCGCGGCCGCGGCGCAGGAGTCCGGCACGACCGACGGCTCCGGCTCCTCGGGCGCTGCCGGCACCACCGGCGGCGGGGCGCAGAAGCCCGGGGCGCGGAAGCTCGATGAGAAGCCTGCCGGCACGCCCGGCGCCTCGGGCTCCTCGCAGACCGGCGGCCAGCAGCCGAGCGACCGGAAGAACGACGGTGAGAAGCCTGCCCCCGCGCGGCAGTCCGAGGGCGGAACGAAGGCCGATGGCACCGCGAAGCCCGATGGCACCGCGAAGCCCGCCTCCGGGTCGAAGGGTTCCGCGAGCGGTTCCGGCGGCTCGGGGCCGGCCGGCGCCACGGCGGGTGGAAAGGCTCCGCAGGGCGGCCGACCCGCCCGCGACCCGAAGTCGCGCGACTTCAACCGGCTGCGCTGAGACGGGCGGACACCGACCCGACCCCCGCACCGCGGACGATCCCGCCGTTCATGTCGAACGGCGGGATCGTCGTGTCCGGGGTGTACGGGGCGGCTGTGCTCAGCGGCGCCGGCGGCGGGCGTTGAAGCAGGAGGTGTGCCAGTGGCGCCGGAACGAGACGCCGGCGGCCACCGCGAACTCGTCCTCGGAGCGCCAGGCGACGGTGTGGGCGATCGATGCCGGGAGGTCCTGCCGGCAGCCCGGGCACACGTAGGTCTTCCCCGAGCTGGTCCCGCGGACGTGCTGCACCACCCACTGTCCATCGGGTTCGTCGTGCACGCGGCGCAGGGAGTTGAGGGACAAGCTCAGATCGCGCGGCTCGCGGGACCACTTGTTGGACCGGCGGGAGGAGGACGAACGTGGCATGGCCCGATTCTCTCACGTAGGGTTGCAGGGTGCGTGTGGTGATCGCGAAGTGCAGTGTCGACTATGCCGGAAGGCTGACGGCTCATCTGCCGACGGCTGACCGGGTCCTCATGATCAAGGCCGACGGCAGCGTCCTCGTCCATTCCGACGGCGGATCCTACAAGCCGCTCAACTGGATGACCCCGCCGTGCACCCTGAGCGTGACGGAGCCGGACGAGGACCAGCGGGCAGCCGGGTTCACCGAGATCTGGACGGTGACCCAGGCGAAGACCGACGACCGCCTGGTGATCTCGATCGCCGAGGTGATCTCCGAGACCGTGCACGACCTCGGCGTCGATCCCGGTCTCGTCAAGGACGGGGTCGAGGCGCACCTCCAGGAGCTCCTTGCCGAGCACATCGAATCGCTCGGCACCGGGTACCAGACCGTCCGCCGGGAGTACATGACCGCGATCGGGCCCGTCGACATCCTCGCGAAGGACGCGCTCGGCACCTCGGTCGCGATCGAGATCAAGCGGCGTGGGGGGATCGACGGTGTCGAGCAGCTCACCCGCTACCTCGAACTCCTCAATCGCGATCCCCTCCTCTCCCCCGTCAGTGGGGTCTTCGCAGCGCAGGAGATCAAGCCCCAGGCCCGTGCGCTCGCGGAGGACCGCGGCATCCGCTGCGTCGTCCTCGACTACGATGCGCTGCGCGGGATGGACGACCCCGAGACCCGGCTCTTCTGAGACCGCCGGCCGCTGCCGAAGGAGCCCGATGACGAATCCCGAGATCGACCCGGCTGAGTACGAGTGCGCACACGTCACCTGCGCCGATGCCATCGACATCATCACCGCGCGCGAGGTGCCGCTCGGCGGGCTGCGGGCGATGACCGTGCGCCGCACCCTCCCCCAGCGCAAGCGCTCGCTCATCGGCCCCTGGTGCTTCGTCGACCACTTCGGTCCCGACGATGTCGCCGCCACCGGGGGCATGCAGGTCGCCCGCCACCCGCACACCGGGCTCGCCACCGTGACCCTGCTGTTCCACGGCGAGATCGAGCACATCGACTCCACCGGCTTCTCCAACATCGTGCGGCCCGGCGAGGTCAACCTCATGATCGCCGGCTCCGGCATCTCCCACTCGGAGTTCTCCTCCGATGCCACCGAGCAGCTCCACGGCGTCCAGCTCTGGTACGCGCTGCCCGACGCGCTGCGCAACGGGATGCCGGAGTCCCAGCACTTCGTCCCCACCTGGGCCGAGGTGCCCGGCGGCCGGGTGCTCACCTACCTCGGCTCCTTCGCCGGGCAGAGCTCGCCCGTGGACACCCGTGTGCCCGCGCACGCCGCGGAGATCCTCGTCGATGCGGGGCAGACCGTCGAGGTCGACCTCGATGCCTCCTGCGAGCACGGTGTGCTGCTCGACTCCGGTGCGCTCACGCTCGGCGTGCGCGATCACGAGCAGACGGTGGCGCCGGACGAGCTCGCGTACCTCCCGTCGGGTCCGGATGCGCTGAGGCTCACCGCCGGGCCCGAGGCGCCCGCCCGGGTGATCGTCGTCGGCGGGCGGCCGTTCGGGGAGAGCATCGTCATGTGGTGGAACTTCGTCGGACGCAGCCACGACGAGATCGTCGCCTACCGTCGCGCGTGGCAGACCGAGATCGGTCGCGCCGAGGACGACGGCGCCGCGGAGCCGCTGGGCGACGGCGAGGGCGGTGACACCACCGCCGAGCCTGTGGGCGACGGCGTCGAGGGGCCGCGGTTCGGCACCTTCCCGCCCGACCAGCCCGAGCCGATCCCGGCGCCCCCGCTCCCCCGCGTCCGCATCAAGCCCAGGAGGCAGTCATGAGCGATCCTGTCATCGAAGTCACCGACAACCCTGCCGAGCACCGCTACGACATCACCGTCGACGGCGCGCCGGCGGGGTTCTCGGCCTACCGCGACACCACGGCGCCCCGCGGCGGCGGGAGCGGATCCGGTGAGGGGGACGCCCCCGGCGGGGGTTCCTCGGACCCGGCGCAGCAGCGGATCCTCTACCACACGGTGATCGACGAGGCCTTCTCCGGCCGGGGGCTCGCCTCCCGGCTCACCCGGGACGCGATCGCCGCCGCCGTGGCCGAGGGCTTCCGGATCGTCCCGCTGTGCCCCTACGTCAAGTCGTGGGTGGGCAAGCACGACGAGTTCGCCGACCACATCGACCCGGCCAGCAGCGCCCACCTCGCCCTCTTCTCCTGACAATTTCCGAAGGTTCCTGAGAGCGATTCCGCGCGTCTGTGCGATCTCACGATGCAGGACCTCACGGACCCCCGACCTCATGCCCCGAATCCCCGGACCGTCGGCGAGGCGTCCAGGGCAGCGGCCGTGAGCGCGACGACCTCGGCCTCGGGCATGTCCTTCGTCACCCGGATACGTCGCCAGCCCTCCGACTCGAACGCCTGACCGCGCTCGATGTCGACCGCCCACTGGACGGGGTCGGCCCGGTGGTGCTCCCCCTCGTACTCGACGGCGAGTCGCTGCTCGACGTAGCCGACATCCGGATGGATCGTCCGACCGAGCGCTCGGATGTGGACGGGAGGATGGACGACCGGCTCCGGGAGCCCGCCGTCCACAAGCACGAGTCGCAGAGAAGTCTCGCGCGGCGAATCCACCCCCGGCCGCGCGCGGTCGAGCGCGGCGCGGAAGGTCGACCTGCCGCGGTACCGGACCGGCGCCTCGGCGACGGCGCGGAGCGAATCCAGGGTGGCGCTCGCCTCTCCGTGCCACGTGCCAAGCAGGCAGTCGAGGGCGATGGTCATGTCGCGCACGCCGAGCATCCCGGCGATCTGCCGCAGCGTCTGATCACGTGCGACGATCCGCAGGTCCCACTCCTCGACGACATCGAGCAGCTCCGCCGAATGCCCTTTGACGCCTCGGCGGCGGATCGGCACGACGCCGATCATCGAGGTCACGTGGCTGTGGCGGAGCAGGTGCTGCGGGACCGCCATGCCGTGGAGGACCGCCGCCGAGGTGTGGCTCGCGGCACAGTCCGGCCGCACGTGCTGGAGGCCGAGCTGGCGCAGATGGATGGTCTTCCAATCCTCATCGGCCCAGTCGGGGATCTCGATCGTCTTCCGCCACTCCGGGTGCTCGCGCACGCCGTGATGCGGTGCACGGACATGTCCGCGCGCGGTGACGGAGTACGAGGACAGGTCGTAGGAGTCGTGATCGTCGGGGTTGAAGTACAGGGGGATCCGGTGTGCAGCCATGCCGGCACGCTAGACAGAGCGTCGCCCCGGCACCAGTGCGCGCCCCGGCCTGTGGACTGTTGCGGGCGCCGGCTCACGATTGTGACACCAGGACGCCGCGGCTGTGACCTCGCGACGCGGGCGATGACATCGGGGGCGCCTTCGCCACCGGGGAACTCCACCGGTCGCTGCGCTGCGACCAGCACCCGGACCCGTCACGGGACACAGTCGGCGGCGCGCTGACCTTGCGAAGAATCGCGGAAACGCTCTTAGGAATCTTCGGAAATTGAGGTCTCAGGGGCGGTCGAAGTCGAGGAGATCGGGCTTCTCCACCCGCTCGACCTGCGCACCGAGCGCCTGGAGCTTCTCCACGAAGTACTCGTAGCCACGATCGATGTGATCGACACCGGAGATCTGCGTCTGCCCGGTCGCGGCGAGCCCCGCGAGCACCAGACCCGCCCCGGCCCGGATATCCGAGGCCTCGACCTCCGCCCCGGAGAGCTGCGGCACCCCGGTGATGAGCGCGTGGTTGCCGTCGATCGACACCTCCGCGCCGAGCCGGGCGAGCTCGTTGACGAACCGCCAGCGCGCCTCGAAGAGGTTCTCGGTCAGCAGCCCCACACCGTCGGCCACCGCGTTGAGCGCGATGACGAAGGGCTGGAGATCCGTGGGGAAGCCGGGGAACGGCAGGGTCGACACCCGGATGCTGCGCGGCCGCTCGGTGCCGCGCACCCGGAACGCGCCGCCGGGGTTGTCGGTGTCGCAGTCCGCGACCTCCGCCCCGGCGTCGCGGAGCTTGTCGACGACGATCGGCAGCAGGTCGAGGGACGCGCCCTCGACGGTGAGGTCGCCCCCGGTGATCGCGGCGGCGAACGCCCAGGTCCCGGCGACGATCCGGTCCCCCACGCAGCGGTGCTCCACCGGTTGCAGGCGGGCGACGCCGTCGACGGTCAGGGTCGAGGTGCCGATCCCGGAGATCCGTGCGCCCATCGCCACGAGCATCCGGCAGATGTCGACGATCTCCGGTTCGCGCGCCGCGTTCTCGATGACGGTCCGGCCCTCGGCGAGCGTCGCGGCCATGACGAGGTTCTCCGTCGCCCCGACCGAGGGGAACGCGAGGTGGATGTCCGCCCCGCGCAGGCCGTCGGGCGCCTCGGCGATGAAATATCCGTGGTCGAGGTGGACGGTCGCCCCGAGGAGCTCGAGGCCGGCTTTGTGGAGGTCGAGCCCGCGCGAGCCGATCGCGTCGCCGCCGGGCAGCGCCACGTGGGCGGCGTGCATCCGACCGGTGAGCGGGCCGAGCACGGAGATCGAGGCGCGCATCGCGCGGACGAGCTCGTAGTCCGCCTGGATCCCGGCCTCCTCGGGCACGTCGATCGCGACCGTCCCGGCCTCCGGGTCGTAGTCGATCCCGCAGCCGAGGCGTCCGAGCAGCTCGCACATGATCGACACGTCGAGGATGCGCGGCACATTGGTGATCACGGAACGGCCCGGGGCGAGCAGGGTCGCCGCCATGAGCTTGAGCACGCTGTTCTTCGCCCCGCGGACCTCGACGGAGCCGGACAGCACAGCGGGGCCGTGGACGGTCAGGACCTGCATCAGGTGAATCGTCCCATCGTAAGATTGGAGCCGGGAGGAGCCGACTCGAGCCAGGAGGAGAAGGCCGAGAGCGCCTCGGAGTCGAGGGCGAGGAGCACGTCCCGGGGATCCCCGTCATGGGTGCCGTAGCGGCACGTGATGATCTGAGCATCGGGCAACACCGCGTACTGCTCGTCCGGATCAGGCGCATTCCGCGCGGTGATCTCGAGATCCGAGCGCGGCAGCAGGAAGGCGGGGCGCCGGCCGAGGCTGAACACGGGGTACCACGCGAGAGCGGTGACGGTGAACACCCCGACCCCGAGACGCCAACGTGGGCGACGGGTACCGTCGCCCACGCGGGTGGAGCAGTCGAATGCGCCCGACAGACGGGTGATCGAGCGGCGTCGCATCGAGAACAGTGCGACGACGAGGATCGCCAGCCCTACCAATGAGAGCAGAACAATCAGTAGGGAGGAGGGGTTCACGTCTGCCAGTGTAGCGAAGCTCAGACGAGTTCGGCCTGGTCGGCGACCACGGTCACGCGATCGTTCTCCACGGACAGGAACCCGCCATCGGCCTGCGCCGTGAGGTGCTCGCCGTCCGCGGTCACGATGCGCACCTGCCCGCCGGCCACGATGCCGAGCACCGGCTCGTGGCCGGGCAGGATGCCGATCTCGCCCTCGGTGGTCTTGGCCACGACCCGGCGGGCCTCGCCGGACCACACAGCGTGCTCGGCGGCGACCACGGTGACCTGGAGACTCATCGGATCAGCCCTTCTTCTGGAGCTCGTCGTAGTTGCGCAGCACGTCGTCGATCGCGCCGACGTTGAAGAACGCCTGCTCCGGGATGTGATCGAAGTCGCCGTTGCAGATGCCGCGGAAGCCCTCGATGGTGTCCTTGATCGACACGGTCGAGCCCTCGACACCGGTGAACTGGAGCGCGGTGTAGGTGTTCTGGGAGAGGAACTGCTCGATCCGGCGCGCGCGGTGCACGGTGAGCTTGTCCTCCTCCGAGAGCTCGTCGACGCCGAGGATCGCGATGATGTCCTGCAGCTCCTTGTTCTTCTGCAGGATCTGCTTGACCTCGGTCGCCACGTCGTAGTGCTCCTGACCCACGTAGAGCGGGTCGAGGATGCGCGAGGACGAGGCGAGCGGGTCCACGGCCGGGTAGAGGCCGCGCGAGGCGATGTCACGGCTGAGCTCAGTCGTCGCATCGAGGTGCGCGAAGGTCGTCGCCGGGGCCGGGTCGGTGTAGTCGTCGGCCGGGACGTAGATCGCCTGCATCGAGGTGATCGAGTTGCCGCGGGTCGAGGTGATGCGCTCCTGCAGGACACCCATCTCGTCGGCCAGGGTCGGCTGGTAGCCCACGGCCGAGGGCATGCGGCCCAGCAGCGTGGAGACCTCGGAGCCGGCCTGGGTGAAGCGGAAGATGTTGTCGATGAAGAGGAGCACGTCCTGGTTCTGCACATCGCGGAAGTACTCCGCCATGGTCAGACCGGTGAGCGCGACGCGCAGGCGGGTGCCCGGCGGCTCGTCCATCTGGCCGAAGACGAGCGCGGTCTTGTCGAGCACGCCCGACTCGTCCATCTCGAAGATCAGGTCGTTGCCCTCACGGGTGCGCTCGCCGACTCCGGCGAACACCGACACACCGCCGTGGTCCTGGGCCACACGCGTGATCATCTCCTGGATGAGCACGGTCTTGCCCACGCCCGCGCCGCCGAACAGGCCGATCTTGCCGCCGAGCACGTAGGGGGTGAGGAGGTCGATGACCTTGATGCCGGTCTCGAACATCTGGGTCTTCGACTCGAGCTGGTCGAAGTTCGGCGCGCTGCGGTGGATCGGCCAGCGTTCGGTGATCTCGTAGGGCTCGTCGATCATCGAGCCGTTGAGGACGTCACCGGTGACGTTGAAGACCTTGCCCTTGGTCACGTCGCCCACGGGCACGGTGATCGGGGAACCGGAGTCGACGACCTCCTGGCCGCGGACGAGGCCGTCGGTCGGCTGCAGGGAGATCGCGCGGACGATGCCGTTGCCGAGCTGCAGCTCGACCTCGAGGGTGACCTTGCGGGTCCCCTCGGACAGCGTGACCTCGGTGGTCAGCGCGTTGTAGATGGCCGGCACGGAGTCGAGCGGGAACTCGACGTCCACGACGGGGCCGATGACGCGGGAGATCCGGCCAACGGTCCCCTGTGCCTGGGGGGTTTCCGTAACTGTGGCAGTCATGGTCTTCTTTCTTCTCTGCTCTCGTAGGTGACCGGTCACTCGCCGCCGGAGGCGGCGAGGGCGTCGGCACCGCCGACGATCTCAGTGAGTTCCTGAGTGATCTCGGCCTGGCGGGCCGTGTTGGCCAACCGGGTGTAGGTCTTGATGAGTTCGTCGGCGTTGTCCACCGCAGTGTTCATCGCCTGCTGGCGAGCCGCCTGCTCCGCCGCCGAGGCGTTGAGCAGGGCGGCGAGGATCCGCGAGTCGATGTAGCGCGGGAGCAGCGCATCGAGCACTTCCTCCGCACTCGGCTCGAACTCGTAGAGCGGGAACACCTGATCCTGCTCGAAGCTCGGCGCGGTCGGCTCGGTGCGCACCTCGGGCACGCTCGAGTCGTCCTCCGCCTCGACGACCTCGAGCGGGATGAGCCGACGGTACTCCGGCTCACGGGCGATGCTCGAGATGAAGCGGGTGTAGACGAGGTAGATCTCGTCGACGCCGCCGTCGGCGGTGTCGGTGAGGAACGCCTCGACGAGCTGCTCGCCGATCTCACGGGCGTGAGCGGCCTCCGGCGCCTCGGAGAACCCGGTCCACGCCCGGGCGAGCTCGCGCTCCCGGAAGGTGTAGTAGGTCTCCGCCTTGCGGCCGACGGTGTACAGCGACACCTGCTTGCCGTCCTCGCCGAGCATGCGGACGAGCTCCTCGGCCTCACGGATGACGTTCGCCGAGTAGGCGCCGGCGAATCCGCGGTCGGGGCCGATCACGACCACCGCGGCCCGCTGCGCGTTCTCGGGCTCGGTGGTGAGGGTGTGATCGACGTTCGACTGCGTGGCGACGGCGGACACCGCACGGGTGAGCGCATTCGCGTACGGGCTCGCGGCCTGCACGCGTCCGATCGCCTTCTGGATCCGGGACGCAGCGATGAGCTCCATGGCCTTGAAGATCTTCCGCAAGGACTTCGTGGAGTTGATCTTCGCCTTGAAGACCCTCTGCTGGGCTCCCATCAGATGTTCCTTTCGCTAGCGAGCGTCATGGGGTCGGTCAGGCTTTCTTGGCCGAGGACCCGCGCGACTGCTTGACGATCTTCTCCTGCTGCACCTCGTCGGCCTGGGCGGAGTCGAACTCCTCCGAGCCGGCGTGGATGCCCGCATCCGAGGACGGCTGGAAGCCGGCCTTGAAGTCGGTGATCGCCTGATCGAGCTCGCTGATGATCTCATCGGAGAGCTTGGCGGTGAGATCACGGATCGTGTCGAGCAGATTCGTCTTCCGCTCGAGGTGCTCGTGGAACTCCGCTTCGAACCGCAGCACGTCCTCGACCGGGATGTCGTCGAGGTGACCCTCGGAGCCGGCCCAGATCGACACGGTCTGCTTCTCCGCCGACATCGGGGAGAACTGGTTCTGCTTGAGCAGCTCGGTGAGGCGGGCGCCGCGGGCCAGCTGCTGCTTGGTCGCAGGATCGAGGTCCGAGGCGAACATCGCGAAGGCCTCGAGCGAGCGGTACTGCGCGAGCGAGATCTTCAGCGTGCCCGACACACCGCGCAGCGGCTTCGTCTGGGCGGAGCCGCCGACGCGCGACACCGAGATGCCGACGTCGACCGCGGGGCGCTGGTTCGAGTTGAACAGATCCGACTGGAGGAAGATCTGGCCGTCGGTGATCGAGATGACGTTCGTCGGGATGAAGGCTCCGACGTCGTTCGCCTTGGTCTCGATGATCGGCAGGCCGGTCATCGAACCGCCGCCCATCGCGTCCGACAGCTTGGCGCAGCGCTCGAGCAGGCGGGAGTGGAGGTAGAACACGTCGCCCGGGTAGGCCTCACGACCCGGCGGACGGCGCAGCAGGAGGGAGATCGCACGGTAGGCCTCGGCCTGCTTCGACAGGTCGTCGAACACGATGAGGACGTGCTTGCCCTCGTACATCCAGTGCTGGCCGATGGCCGAGCCCGCGTAGGGGGCGAGGTACTTGAAGCCGGCGGGGTCGGAGGCCGGGGAGGCGACGATCGTGGTGTACTCGAGCGCACCCGACTCCTCGAGGCTGCGGCGCACCGAGGCGATGGTCGAGCCCTTCTGGCCGCAGGCGACGTAGATGCAGCGGACCTGCTTCTTCGGGTCGCCGGACTCCCAGTTGGCCTTCTGGTTGATGATCGTGTCGAGCGCGATCGCGGTCTTGCCGGTCTTGCGGTCGCCGATGATGAGCTGGCGCTGTCCGCGGCCGATCGGGATCATCGCGTCGATGGCCTTGAGGCCGGTCTGCAGCGGCTCCTTGACCTCCTTGCGGTCCATGACGCCGGCGGCCTGGAGCTCGAGCTCGCGGCGGCCGGTGGAGGCGATCTCGCCGAGTCCGTCGATCGGGTTGCCGAGCGGGTCGACGACGCGTCCGAGGTAGCCGTCGCCGACCGGGATCGACAGGACCTCGCCGGTGCGGTAGACGTTCTGCTCTTCGGCGATGCCTTCGAAGTCACCGAGGATGACGGCACCGATCTCGCGCTCATCGAGGTTCTGGGCGAGGCCGAGGGTGCCGTCCTCGAACCGGAGGAGCTCGTTCGCCATCACGCCGGGCAGGCCCGAGACGCTGGCAATGCCGTCACCGGCGGTGATGACCTTGCCGACCTCGGTCTTGTCTCCACCCTGCGGGTTGTACGATTCGACGAACTTCCCCAGGGCGTCCCGGATCTCCTCCGGACGAATTGTCAGTTCCGCCATCTGGTTTCCCTGCTTCCTTGTTTTCGAAGAGCGTCCCCGAGGTGGTCGGGTGGACCGCTCCATACCGTGTATGTGTGCCCGAGGTGCGCGGGCGGTGGTGTGTCAGCCGGCGAGCCGGCGACGGGCGTCTGCCAGACGATCCGAGATCGTCGAGTTCATCACCTCATCGCCGACCTGCACGCGCACTCCGCCGACGACTTCGGGATCGACGTGCACGTTGAGGACCAGCTCCCTGCCATAGGAGGCGGAGAGCGCTGCGGTCAGACGGTCCTGCTGTTCGGGGCTCAACGGCTGGGCGACCGTCACCTCGGCGACGGAGCGCTGCTGGCGCGCCGCGAGCACCTCGGAGTAGGTGTCCAGCGTCTCCGAGACCCGCAGGCCGCGCGGGTGCGCTGCTGCCTGGGAGGCGAGACGGACGGTGTCGGTCGAGGCTTTCGAGCCGAGCAGGTCCGCGACGAGCGCACGCTTGGACTCCGCGGGCGCGGCGGACTCGAAGGCCCAGCCGAGCTCGTGATCGGATTCCAGCAGGCGGCTGAAGCGGAACAGCTCCTCCTCGACCTGCCCGAGCCGGCCGGCGGTCTGGGCCTCGGCCGCGACCGCCGTGACGCCGGCGACCTCGAGCGCGGTGACGTAGTCCTGCGCCCGTGCCCAGTGACGGGCGGCCGCGGCGAGGGCGATGTCGAGCGCGCGCTCGTCCACCGAATCGGCGAACAGGCTCGTGAGCACACCGCGCTTGCGCTCGGCTTCGATCGCCGAGTCCGCCATGGCACGGCGCAGCTGGGTGTTGTCCGCCAGCACCGAGACCATGCCGAGCAGGCCGTCGGCCAGCGCGGCACCGGAACCCTGCCCGAGGGCGGTGTCCAGGTCCTGCAGCGTGAGGGCGAGTGAGCTTCTGCTCGACTGGAGCATCAGTACTCCTTCACCGGCTGAGCCGCAGGGGTCTGCGCTTCGAGGTCGGCGATGAAGCGGTCGACGACGTTCGCGGCGCGCTGGTCGTCGCGCAGGCTCTCGCCCACGATCCGCGAGGCCAGATCGGTGGCGATGCCGCCGACCTCACCGCGCAGCGAGACCATCGCGGCCTGCCGCTCGGCCTCGATCTGCGCCTTGGCCTGCGCGATGATGCGCTCGGCCTCGTCGTTGGCGTTCTGCTTCATCTCTGCCAGGATCTGCGCGCCCTCTTCCTGGGCCTCGGCCCGGAGCCGTGCGGCCTCGGCGCGACCGTCGGCGAGCTGCTTCTGGTACTCGGCGAGGGCCTCGTCGGCCTCCGCCTGCACCCGCTCAGCCTTCTCGATGCCGCCTTCGATGGCCTGTGCGCGCTCGTCCAGGATGTCCCTGAACTTCGGCAGCACGAGCTTCCAGAAGGCGAAGAAGATTATGGCGAAGCAGACCGCTGACCAGATGATGTCATAGGTCGCCGGCAGCAGGGGGTTGGCAGTCTCTCCTGCTGCAAGCACTGAAATCGGGGTCATGTGATCGCTCTGCTTCCGTTATCAGACGGCGAAGATGAAGTGTGCGGCGACGCCGAGGAACGCCAGGAGCTCGACGAACGCGATGCCGAGGAACATGGTGGTGCGCAGCTGACCGGAGACCTCCGGCTGGCGGGCCATGCCCTCGACGGTCTTGCCGACGAGAATGCCGATGCCGATACCCGGGCCGATGGCCGACAGGCCGTATCCGACGGTCGAGATGCTGCCGGAGACTTCGGCGAGAATGGTGGTGTCCACGTGGGTTCTTCCTTCCGATTACTGAAATCCGACTGGTGGGTCGGACTCGTTCCTAGCCGTTGGTTGACAGGTTCAATGGGCCGGCTCAGTGGTCCTGGGACACGCTGAGCTGGATGTAGGCGGCGGTGAGCAGCGCGAAGATGTAGGCCTGCAGGATCGCGACCAGGATCTCGAACAGCGTGAACGCGAAGCCGCCGATGAAGGTGAGTGCGCCGAAGGCCGCCCAGGCCCCGCCGAGCTCGACGATGAAGTACTGGGTGGCCGCGAAGCACAGCACCAGGAGGAGGTGTCCGACGAGCATGTTGAACGTGAGTCGGAGGGTGAGGCTGAGCGGGCGGGCGATGAAGGTCGAGACCGCTTCGATCGGGGTCACGAGGAGGTACATCGCCTTGGGCACGCCGGCCGGGAAGAGCTGGCTCTTGAGGTACTGGCCGCCGCCCTGCGCCTTGATGCCCGCGCCGATCATGACGACGTAGGCGACGAGGGCCATGACGAGCGGCATGCCGATGTTCGCGTTCGAGGAGATGTTGAGGAACGGGATGATGCCGGTGATGTTGAGAGCGAAGACCGACAGGAAGATCACCGCGATGAGCGGGAAGAAGCGGTCGCCGTCCTTCTTGCCGAGCATGTCGTAGGCGATGCCCTTGCGGACGAAGTCGAGCACCATCTCCGCGATCGACTGACCGCGCCCCGGGACGAGCTTGGGGTTGCGCAGGAGCCACACGAAGAGCAGCACGAGCAGCAGGCTCACGAGGATCCGGATGATCATGATCCGGTTGAGCTCGAACGGAGTGCCCGCGAACAGAACTGCCGGTGGATAGAACTCCTCGAGACCGGGGGCGTGGAAACCGCCTCCCTCGCTCGCTGCGAGAAGCATTGTCGGTGACAAGGCAGCTGGAGTGAACAGGGCTGACTCCTGACGACTCGGCGGGGCGAACCGGGCTCCCGATTGACCACCATGGACGAACACTGACCGGCGAGCGCACCTCGATCCCGGACGGGATGGGAGGTGGGGCTGGCGCCTGTGAAATCTGCACGGTGTGCGCTCAGGCACTCCACGGCGATTCCACAGTCACTCTACCAACCGTAGAGGGCCAGACCAAACCGGATCGCCGCTCCGGGCGGGGTGCCCCCGGCCCTCCGGGCGCCTACTTCGGGTCGATGATCGGGAGGCGGGCGCGCTGCACCGTGACGACGTCGACGATGAGGGAGGCGAAGGCACCGACGGCGAGTGTGACGAAGAGCACCCAGGGATCGTAGAAGTCGAGGTTCCGCAGGCTCGCGGTGAGCGCGATGAGGCCGGCGACCTTGAGGAGGAAGCCGCCGAGCACGGCTCCGGCCATGACCACCGGCGAGGAGTCCGCGGTGAGCAGCATGAGGAGCGCGGTGATCGCGAAGAACACGAATGCGGTGGCCGCGCCGATGAGGGCGCCCCACACCCCCGGCATGCCGGCGACGAGATACCCGACGATCGTGGCGATGACGGCGATGACGGCGGTGATGAGCAGACCGCGCACGATGATGCCGCGCATGATCGTCCGGACGGTGTCGTGGGCAGTCATATTTCCTCCTTGGCCCGCAGACGGGCACGCAGCGGGTAGAACGTCAGGATGAGGGTCACGGCGATCGCGACGAGGAGCACGGAGATCACGGTGCCCGGCGGGAGCATGAGGAAGGAGACCGTGCCGAAGGCGAAGATCGCCGTCCACAGGTAGAGCAGGAGCACGGCGCGGGCGTGGGAGTGGCCGAGCCGGAGCATGCGGTGGTGGAGGTGCTTGGCGTCGGCGGAGAACGGCGACTGGCCGGCGAGCATGCGGCGCACCACCGCGAGCATGAGATCGAGCAGCGGCAGGAACATCACCGCGACCGGGAGGATGATCGGGAGGAAGGTGGGGAGGACGCGCTCGCGGCCGAGCAGCGCCGGGTCGACCTGGCCGGTGACGCGGATCGTCGAGGCGGCGAGGAGCAGGCCGATGAGCATCGAGCCGGAGTCGCCCATGAAGATCCGTGCGGGGTTGAAGTTGTGGGGCAGGAAGCCCAGGCAGGCGCCGACGAGCACGGAGATGATGAGGGACGCGAGGTTGGCGTAGCTGTCCGGGCTCGTGTCCACGGCCAGTCCGTAGGAGTAGACGAAGAACGCCACTCCCCCGATCGTCACCACTCCGGCGGCGAGCCCGTCGAGGCCGTCGACGAAGTTCACCGCATTGATCGTCACGAGCACGACGAGCACCGTGACGATGATCGACATCCGGGGCGAGCCGATGATGACCTCGTTGAACGGGATCGAGAGCATCGCGACCCCGTTGAGCGCCATGAAGCCCGCGGCGAGCGTCTGCCCGGCGAGCTTGGTGATCCAGTGGAGGTCCCAGATGTCGTCGATGACGCCGAGCAGGCAGAGCATCGCCGCGGCCCCGGCGATCCCGATGACCGGCGCGGGCTGTTCGAAGAGCTCCTCGAGGAACGGGGTGCGGGAGGCGAAGAGCAGCCCGACCATGACGCCGGCGAAGATCGCGACCCCGCCGAGGCGCGGTGTGGGCACCGAGTGGACGTCGCGTTCGCGCAGGGGCGAGAAGATCAGTCCCCGCTCCGCGATGCGCCGGACCATCGGGGTCACGAGGTAGGTGGTGATCGCAGCGATCACCACGATGAACAGGTAGGCGCGCACTCAGCCGTCCACATCCACGAGGTCCGGCACGACCTCGAGAAGCTGCCCGTGGGTGATCGGGCCGGAGCGGACGAGGCGCGGGGGTCGCGCGGTCATGTCGACGATCGTCGAGGACCTCCCGCCGAGCACCGGGCCGCCGTCGAGGTAGACGTCGACGGCATCGCCGAGCATCGATTCGGCCTGGTCCGCGGTCGAGGCGGCCGGGGATCCCGTGGTGTTCGCGCTCGACACCGCGAGCGGCCCGGTGAGGACGAGGAGCTCGCGCGTCCGGTCCTCGTCGGGCATCCGGATCGCGACCGTGCCGTGGGTGTCGCCGAGGTCCCAGTCGAGGAACGGCTGGGCGGTGCAGATGATCGTGAGCGGACCCGGCCAGAAGCGCTTCGTCAACGTGAGGATGCGTTCGTCGGCGACCTCGGCGAGCCCCATGAGCGCCTCGCGCCGGCCGACGAGGACCGGCGGCGGCATGTCCCGGCCGCGGCCCTTGGCGGCGAGGAGCTTCGCCACCCCCTCCGGGGAGAAGGCGTCGGCGGCGATGCCGTACACCGTGTCGGTGGGGAGCACGATGAGCCCCTGGGCGCGCACGACGCGGGCGCACTCCTCGAACACGAGATCACGGACATCGTCGTTGCGGACGTCGAAGGTGCGTGACATCAGCTCTCTTCCGGTAGTGCGGCGGTCGTGAAGCGGTCCCTGTCAGTGTAATCGCGGTGGGTGCGCGCACCGGTGAAGCCGCTCGCCGTGAGCAGGGTGCGCAGCGCCGCACCCTGGGTGTCGTCGTGCTCGACGACGATCGTGCCGCCGGGTCGGAGCACCCGGACGCCGGCGCGCACCACTGCTGCCGGCAGCTCCATGCCGTCGGCGCCCCCGCCGAACAGCGCGCTCGCCGGGTCGTGCTCCCCGACCTCGGGGGCGTCCGGCGTGCGTCCGGCGGGGATGTAGGGCGGGTTGGAGACGAGGACGTCGAAGGCGCCGATCTCCGGGAGTTCGCGGATGTCGGCGGCGAGCAGCGTGACCGTGCTGCCGGCGGCTGCCACGGCGTGCCGGTGGGTGTCGACATTGCGATGCGCGGCGGCGAGCGCGGCTTCTTCCTTCTCCACCGCGACGACGGTGCTGCCGGGCACCTCGGTCGCGACGGCGAGGGCGATCGCGCCGGAGCCGGTGCACAGATCGAGGATGCGCGGCCGCTCGATGCCGCGGGCGGCGGCGATCACCTGATCGACGAGGAGCTCGGTCTCGGGGCGCGGGATGAAGACCCCCGGGCCGACAGCGAGCTCGAGGTAGCGGAAGGCGGCGGAGCCGGTGATGTGCTGGAGCGGCTCGCGGGCGCAGCGGCGCTCGAGCAGGTCGGCGAGGCGGGCGCGCACGGGCTCCGGGACGGCGGTGCCGCGCAGGGAGCGCAGCCCGAGCTCACCCGGGGTGCAGTCCCAGGCGTGGGCGAGGAGCAGCCGCGCGTCGGCCGCCGGCGAGGGCACTGCGGCCTCACGCAGCCGGTCGGCCGTGACGGCGAGCACGGCGTCGGGGGTGGGAGCGGGCATCAGGGCTCAGCCGATCGCGTCGAGCCGGCGGGCGCGCTCGGCGGCCCGGGAGGACTCGATGACCGGGTCGAGCTGGCCGGACAGCACCTGGTCGAGGTTGTGGGCCTTGTACCCCGTGCGGTGGTCGGCGATCCGGTTCTCCGGGAAGTTGTACGTGCGGATCCGCTCGGAGCGGTCGACCGTGCGCACCTGGGTGCGGCGCAGGTCGTTGGCGGCGGCGGCCGCTTCCTCCGCCTGGCGGGCGAGGATCCGGGCGCGCAGGATGCGCATCGCGGCCTCGCGGTTCTGGAGCTGCGACTTCTCGTTCTGGCAGCTCGCCACGATGCCGGTGGGCAGGTGGGTGATCCGGACGGCGGAATCGGTGGTGTTGACGGACTGGCCTCCGGGTCCCGAGGAGCGGTAGACGTCGATCCGGAGGTCGGAGTCCGCGATCTGGACCTCCTCGGGCTCGTCGACCTCGGGGAAGACGAGCACGCCGGCGGCCGAGGTGTGGATCCGGCCCTGCGATTCGGTCACCGGTACGCGCTGCACGCGGTGCACGCCGCCCTCGAACCGCAGCCAGCCGTACACTCCCCCGTCCTTCGACTTCACAGCGAGGGTGACGTCCTTGCTGCCACCGAGGTCGGAGGCGGTCCGGTCGAGGATCTCCGTCGTCCAGCCGCGGGAGTCCGCCCACCGCTGGTACATGCGCAGGAGGTCGGAGGCGAACAGCGCGGATTCCTCGCCGCCCTCCCCCGCCCGGATCTCGATGAGGGCGTCGCGGGCGTCGTCGGGGTCGCGCGGCACGAGCAGCTCGCGCAGGCGGGCGAGCAGCGCGCTGCGACGCTCGGTGAGCTCCTCGACCTCAGCGGCGAAGGACGCGTCCTCCGCGGAGAGCTCGGCCGCGGCGCCGAGATCGGCGTCGACGGCGGTGAGCTCGCGCCAGCACTCGGCCACCTGGTCGAGCTCGGCGTAGCGCCGGGTCAGGCGCCTCGCCGACCCGGGGTGCTGGTGCACCTCCGGGTCGGCGAGGTCCTGCTCGACGCGCGCGTGCTCGTCGAGGAGCGAGCGCACCGTCTGGGTGAGCGATTCGATGTCCGCGCCGGCATGCCCTGCGCTCATCGATCAGTACTCGTCGGCGGCGGACTTCGGCAGCGGAGTCGTCTTCTGCACCTGCATGAGGAACTCCGCGTTCGAGCCGGTCTCCTTGAGCTTCGACAGGAGCAGCTCGAGCGACTGCTGCTGCTCGAGACCGGACAGCACGCGACGCAGCTTCCACATGATCTTCCGCTCCTCCGGGCTCATGAGGTTCTCCTCACGACGGGTGCCCGAGGAGTTGACGTCCACGGCCGGGTAGATGCGCTTGTCCGCGAGGTGGCGGCTGAGGCGCAGCTCCATGTTGCCGGTGCCCTTGAACTCCTCGAAGATCACCTCGTCCATCTTCGACCCGGTCTCGACGAGCGCGGTGGCGAGGATGGTGAGCGAGCCGCCGCCCTCGATGTTGCGCGCGGCACCGAAGAACTTCTTCGGCGGGTAGAGCGCATTGGCGTCCACACCGCCGGACAGGATGCGTCCGGACGCCGGCTGGGCGAGGTTGTAGGCGCGCCCCAGGCGGGTGATGTTGTCGAGGAGCACGACGACGTCCTGGCCCATCTCGACGAGGCGCTTGGCGCGCTCGATGGCGAGCTCGGCGATCGTCGTGTGGTCGTCCGCCGGGCGGTCGAAGGTCGAGGCGATGACCTCGCCCTTGACCGCGCGCTCCATGTCGGTGACCTCTTCGGGGCGCTCGTCGACGAGCACGACCATGAGGTGCACCGCGGGGTTGTTCGCGGTGATCGCGTTCGCGATCTGCTGCATGATCATCGTCTTGCCGGCCTTGGGCGGCGCGACGATGAGGCCGCGCTGACCCTTGCCGATCGGGGCGACGAGGTCGATGATGCGTCCGGAGATCTGCTTCGAGGTGGTCTCCATCCGCAGGCGCTCCTGCGGGTAGAGCGGGGTGAGCTTGGAGAACTCGACGCGCCGTTTGGCGTCCTCGACGCTCAGGCCGTTGACGGAGTCGAGGCGCACGAGCGCATCGAACTTCTCGCGCTTGCCGGAGCGCTGCTCGCCCTCGCGGGACTGGCGGATCGCGCCGACGACGACGTCGCCCTTGCGCAGGCCGTTGCGCTTGACCATGTTCGCCGAGACGTAGACGTCGTTCGGCCCCGGGAGGTAGTTCGTCGTGCGCAGGAAGGCGTAGTTGTCGTGGACATCGAGGATGCCGCCGACGGGGATGAGCACGTCGTCGGGCCGGAGCTCCGGCTCGTCGAAGTCGTTGCGCCCACCGCGCCGCTTGCGGTCGCGCCCCCGGTTCCGGCCGCGCCGGTCGGAGTCGCGGTCGTGGCGGTCGTTCCCGCGGTCCCGGTTCCGGCCGCCGCGGTCGTTGCGGTCGTTCCGGTCATTGTTCCGGTCATTGCGGTCGTTGTTCCGGTCATTGCCGCGATCGTTGCGATCGTTGCCGCGATCGTTGTTGCGGTCATTGCGGTCGCGGTTGCCGTTCCGGTCGCCGCCCCGCTCGTTGCGATCGCTGTTCCGCTCGCCGCCGTGGTCGTTGTTCCGGTCGTTCCCACGATCACGGTTCCGGTCATCGCTGCGGTCGCTGCCGTGGTCGCGCTTGTCGCCGCCCTGGTCTCCCCCGCGCTCGGCGCGGGAGTCGCCCTGGTCGCGGTTCTCGTCGCGGTCGCCGCCGCGGCGTCGACCGCGGCCGGGCTGCTCGCCGCGCTCCTCGGCGGGGGTGCCGGACTCGGCACCCTGCCCACGGGTCTCACCGGCCTGCGCGGCATCGCCGCCGCGACGGCGCGGCGAGCGGCGCGAGCGCTGCTCGCCCTCGGTCTGCTCGGCACCCTGCATGTTCCCGGTGGGGGCCTCGGGCGCGGAGGCGGGGGTCGTCGGGGCCTCGGGCGCCTCGGCAGCGGGAGCGGCGGGCGCCTCGGCGGCCTGCGAACGGCGGGCCGGGGCGGCGCTCTGCCGTCCGCCGGCGGAGTTGATGGCGTCGATGAGGTCGCTCTTGCGCAGACGCCGGTATCCCTTGATACCCAGACCTGCTGCCATCTCCTGGAGCTGCGGGAGCCGCAGTGCGGTCAGGCTTCCCGTGCGGGCGGCAGAGTCATTGTTCGTGGTCTCAGTCACGAAGGTTCCTTCTCCCTCGTTCGGCTGCGGGGAAGTCGTACATGGATTCCGCAGCGATGGACGGCGCGCATGACACTGCACGCTCTCAATGGAGTACCCTGAAGATTTCAGATGCGGTACGAAGAATGTTCCCGGCGAATCCGCTTCGATACGGTAACGATCCGAGCAGAGCCACGCTCGACGGAGTCGATCCGAACGGACCTGACAGCTCACGACTTCTCGTGAGGGAACGGCTCCAGCCTACACTTCGACACCGGTCAGCGCGAATCGGACCCGCCGTGCACCGCTCGGCTCCCCCACCCTGCTCCCCGCCGGCTGGGCGGCTGGCCTGGGAGCCCTCCGTGGAGCCCCGGGCGGTGTGCTCAGGACTCGTCGACGACCGTGGTGAGGACCCCCACCGGCGCGATCGCGGTCGCGAGGATCCGGGCGGGATCGCCGCGCAGCACGGCGGCCACGCGCTCGGCGAGGTCGTCACCGGTGCCGAGCACCGCGACGGTCGGGCCGGCACCCGACACGACGGCCGCCAGACCGGCGGCACGCAGCGCGTCGACGCGCTCGAGAGACTCGAGCATCGCCGGCCGGCGGTAGTTCTGGTGGAGGCGGTCGACGGTCGCCTCGAGGAGCATCCCCGGGTCATGGGAGATCGCATAGGCGAACAGCCCGGCGATCGCGGAGTTCGCCGCCGCATCGGTGTGCGGGACCGTCTCCGGCAGCAGGGACCGGGCGATCGCGGTGTCGAGCCGGGTTTCGGGCACGATGAGCACCGCGCGCACGCCGTCGGCCACGGGGACCGACACCGACTGCGCGGCACCGCCGATGTCGGTGAAGCTGATCGTCACTCCCCCGAACAGCGCCGGCGCGGCATTGTCGGGATGACCCTCGAAGTGCGTCGCCCAGGCCAGCCGGCCGGCGGCGGTCTCCGGCTCGCATCCGGCGGCCTGCCCGATCGCGTCGGCGATCGCGATGCCGGCGACGACGGCGGAGGCCGAGGACCCCATGCCGCGCGACTGCGGGATGACGTTGCGGGCCTCGAGCTCGAGGCGGTCGCCGAGCTCGAGCCCGCGCGCGGCGAGCACCTCGCGGGCGACCCGGTGGATGAGGTGCGCGGTGCTCCGGGGCAGCACGTCCGCGCCCTCGCCGGAGACGGTGACACAGGCCTCGGGGTCGATGGGTGCGGGCGTGATCCGGGCGCGCACCGCATCGCGGATGTCGAGCGCCATGCCGAAGCTGTCGTAGCCGGCGCCGAGGTTCGCCGAGGTGGCGGGCACCTCGACGAGCACCTCGAGGCCGGCCGGGATCCGGTCACCGCGCACGGAGGAGTCGGCAGGCGTGCCCACCGGCATCAGCCCTCCTCGAGTCCGAGCGCACGGGCTGCCGACACGGCGTCGACCGACACCCGGGTGGGCTCGAGATCCGCGCCGTCGGCGGTGCGGATCGCCCACTGCGGGTCCTTGAGCCCGTGCCCGGTGACCGTGCACACGATCGTCGCTCCGGACGGCACCTCTCCGGCGTCGGAGCGCTTGAGCAGACCGGCGATCGAGGCCGCCGAGCCCGGCTCGACGAAGATCCCCTCGGTCGAGGACAGGAGGCGGTGCGCGGCGAGGATCTCGTCGTCGGTGACGGAGTCGATGAGGCCCTCGGACTCGTCGCGGGCGGCGATCGCCTGCTCCCACGAGGCCGGGTTGCCGATCCGGATCGCGGTCGCGACGGTCTCCGGCTCGTCGACCGGGTGACCGAGCACGAGCGGGGCGGCACCCGCGGCCTGGAAGCCCCACATCCGCGGGCGGGAGTCCGCCAGGCCGAGCTCCGCGTACTCGCGGTAGCCCTTCCAGTAGGCGGTGATGTTGCCGGCGTTGCCGACGGGCAGGACGTGGATGTCCGGGGCCTGCCCGAGCCGGTCGACGACCTCGAACGACGCGGTCTTCTGGCCCTCGATGCGGTCGGGGTTGACCGAGTTGACGAGGTGCACCGGGTAGGCCTCGGAGAGCTTGCGGCACAGGGTGAGGCAGTCGTCGAAGTTGCCATCGATCTCGAGGAGCTCTGCGCCGTGCGCGACGGCCTGGCTCATCTTGCCCACCGAGATCTTGCCGGCCGGCACGAGCACCGCGCACGTGAGCCCGGCCTTCGTCGCGTAGGCCGCCGCCGAGGCCGAGGTGTTCCCGGTCGAGGCGCAGATCACGGCCTTGGCACCGTACTCCACGGCCTTCGAGATCGCCATCGTCATGCCGCGGTCCTTGAAGGAGGCGGTCGGGTTCATGCCCTCGTACTTGACCCACACCTCGGCACCGGTGCGCTCGGACAGGCCGGCGGCGTGGATGAGCGGCGTGCCGCCCTCCCCCAGGGTGACGGCGGCGGTGGTGTCGGCGATGTCGAGGAGGCCGCGGTACTCCTCGATGACTCCCTGCCACTGGTGGCGGTGCTGTGCGTTCATGGGGTTCCTTCCGGACATGTCGGGCGGGCGGGGCGCGGGCGGCTCAGTGGCCCTCGATGCGCAGCACCGAGGTCAGGGCGTTGACGACGTCGAGCGCGGCGAGCCGGTCGACGGTGCGGCGCAGCGCGGCATCGGTGCCCGAGTGCGTGGCGATGACGAGCTTGGCGCGCTGCTCGGTGCCCTCGGGCTCGTCGACGACCTGGGTCTGCTGGACGAGCTCGATCGACACCTGCTCCGAGGCGAACACCTCGGTCACCCGGGAGAGCACCCCGGGCCGGTCGAACACGTCGAGGGTGATCTGGTAGCGGGTGGTGATCGCGGAGATCGGCAGCACCGGACGGCGCACCGCGACCGCGCGCTCGTACTGGCCGCGGCCGCCGAGCACCTTGCGGCGGCCGACCGACACGACGTCGCCGAGCACGGCCGAGGCGGTCGGCGCCCCACCGGCGCCCTGGCCGTAGAACATGAGCTCGCCGGCGGCCTCGGCCTCGACGAACACCGCGTTGAACGCGCCGCCGACGCCGGACAGCACGTGGTCGCGCGGGAGCAGCGCGGGGTACACGCGGGCGGAGACTCCCGGGCCCTCGGGCGAGTCTGCGAGCTCCTCGCAGATCGCGAGCAGCTTGATGGTGAAGCCCTGCGCACGGGCGGTCTCGATCATGTCAGCGGTGACGCCGGTGATGCCCTCGACGTCGACGTCGTCGATGGTGACGGGGGTGTGGAAGGCGATCGCGGCGAGGATCGCGGCCTTCGCGGCGGCGTCGTGGCCGCCGATGTCCGCCGTCGGGTCCGCCTCGGCGAAGCCGAGCTCCTGCGCGGTGCGCAGCGCGGTGTCGAAGTCCCACCCCTCGGAGTCCATCTGGTCGAGGATGTAGTTCGTCGTGCCGTTGACGATGCCCATGACGCGGGTGATCCGGTCACCGGCGAGCGAGTCGCCGACGGGGCGGATGATCGGGATCGCCCCGGCGACCGCGGCCTCGTGCTCGAGGCGCACCTCGGCGGAGTCCGCGGCCTGCATTAGCTCGCCGTAGGACTCCGCGAGCAGCGCCTTGTTCGCCGTCACCACCGAGGCCCCCGAGCGCAGCGCCGCGAGGATGAGCTCGCGGGCGGGTTCGATGCCGCCCATGAGCTCGATGACGATGTCGGCACCGGCGATCGCGGCCTGGGCGTCGGTGGTGAGGAGCTCCGCGGGGATGCCGGGGCGCTCCTTGTCCGCGTCGCGCACGGCGACGGCGGTGAGCTCGAGGCGCGCTCCGGTGCGCTGGGCGAGATCGTCCCCGTTCTCGAGGATCCGGCGGGCGACCTCGGTGCCGACGACACCGCAGCCGAGCATGGCGACGTGCAGAGATTTCATAGGGTTCTCACTCTTCGGGATCGGTCCCGGGCGCGAACCCGGGGTCGGTGGCGAACATGTCCTGATAGCTCTCGGGGCGGATCGCCCAGCGGACCTCGGCGCCCTCGACGGCGAGCACCCCGGGGCGGGGCACGTGGTTGTAGTTCGAGGCGAGCGGTCGGCAGTAGGCGCCGGTGCCGGGCACCGCGATGAGGTCGCCGGCGGTGATGTCGGCCGGCAGGTACTCGTCGCGGACGACGATGTCCCCGCTCTCGCAGTGCTTGCCGACGACGCGAACGACGACGGGCGGTTCGGCCGAGGCGCGATTGGCGAGCGTGCACGAGTAGTCGGCGTCGTAGAGGGCGGTGCGGATGTTGTCGCTCATCCCGCCGTCGACGCCGACGTAGCAGCGCACTCCGCTGCCGGTGTCGACGGGTTTGACCGTGCCGGCCCGGTAGAGGGTGAACATCGCCGGGCCGGCGATCGCGCGACCGGGCTCGAAGGACACGAGCGGCATCGCGCTGCCGTGCTCGGCACACGCCTTGGCGACGAGGTCGGCGAGCTGCTCGGCGATCTCGGCGAACGGGGTCGGGGTGTCCTGCGAGGTGTACTGGATGCCGAATCCGCCGCCGAGGTCGACCTCGGGCAGGGAGACCCCGTGGGCCCGCTCGAGCTGGGCCCTCAGGCCGATGATCCTGCCGGCGGCGACCTCGAACCCGGCCTTGTCGAAGATCTGCGATCCGATGTGGCTGTGGAGCCCGAGGAGTTCGAGCTCGGGGGCGTCGATGATCTGCGCCGCAGCCGCGGCGGCGTCCCCGCCCTGTAGGCTGAGCCCGAACTTCTGGTCCTCGTGGGCGGTCGCGATGAAGTCGTGGGTGTGCGCCTCGACGCCGACGGTGATGCGGAGCATGACGGGTGCGGTGATGCCGCGGGCGGCCGCGGCAGCGGCGACCCGCGGGATCTCGTCGAAGGAGTCGATGACGATGCGGCCGATCCCCCAGTCGAGGGCATAGGCGATCTCCTCGTCCGACTTGTTGTTGCCGTGGAGGCCGACGAGCGCGGGGTCGAAGCCGGCCCGCTGCGCGACCATGAGCTCGCCCAGCGTGCAGCAGTCGAGGCCGAGTCCGGCCTCGGCGATCCAGCCGGCGGCCGCGGTGCAGAGGAACGCCTTGCCGGCGTAGTAGCCGCGGGCACCCGGGCCGACGCGCTCGAAGGCGCGGGAGAAGACGGTGGCGAACTCGGCGGCGCGGGCTCGGAAGTCGGCGACGTCGAGGACGTACATCGGGGTGCCGTGCGCGGCGGCGAGGTCGACGACCGAGTGCCCGGCGATGCGCAGCACCCCGTCGTCGCCCTTGGTGACGTTCGCCGACCACAGGCTCGGCATGAGCGCGTTGACGTCGTCGGGGAACGGCAGCCAGACCGGGGACGGGACGGCGTGGAGACTGCCGGCGATGTGTGCGGGCACCCCTACATCCTCTCAGGCGCGCCGACGCCCAGGAGCCCGAGTCCATTGGCCAAGACGGTCGCGGTGGCCCGGTCGAGCATGAGGCGCGAGGAGTGCACAGGGGTGATCTCCTCATCGGTGCGCGGGGTCACGCGGCAGGCGTCGTACCACTTGTGGAACAGTCCGGCGACGCTCTCGAGGTAGCGCGCGATCCGGTGCGGCTCGCGCAGCTGCGCGGCCTGGGCGACGACGCGCGGGAAGTCGGCGAGCGCGGCGAGCAGCACCGTCTCCGTCGGGTCGGTGAGCGCGGCGGGGTCGAACGCCTCGGTGGTGATCCCGGCGGTCACGGCGTTGCGCTCGATGCTGCATGCGCGGGCGTGCGCGTACTGGACGTAGTAGACGGGATTGTCGTTGCTCGCCGAGCGGAGCACCTCGGGGTCGAGGGTGAGCGGCGAGTCCGCCGGGGTGCGGGCGAGCGAGTAGCGCACGGCGTCGGCGCCGAGCCAGTCGATGAGGTCGCGCAGCTCGATGATGTTGCCGGCGCGCTTGGAGAGCTTCGCCCCGTTGATCGAGATGAGCTGGCCGATGAGGACCTCGATGTTCGTCTCCGGATCGTCGCCGGCGGCCGCCGCGATCGCCTTGAGCCGGCCGATGTAGCCGTGGTGGTCGGCACCGAGGAGGTAGATCTTCTCGGTGAAGCCGCGGTCCTTCTTGTCGAGGTAGTAGGCGGCGTCGGCGGCGAAGTACGTGGGCTGGCCGTCGGCGCGGATGAGCACCCGGTCCTTGTCGTCGCCGAAGGTCGTGGTGCGCAGCCACACCGCTCCCCCGTCCTCGTAGACGTGGCCCTGCTCGCGGAGCCGGGCGGCGGCCTTCTCGATCGCACCGGAGGCGTGCAGGGACGCTTCGGAGAACCACACGTCGAAGTGCACGCCGAAATCCTGCAGCGTGCTGCGGATGTCGGCCATCTGCAGGGCGTAGGCGCGGTCGCGGACCTCGGCGCGGGCCTCGTCCTCGGGGGCCTCGGCGAGTGCGGGCCGCTCGGCGCGGATCGCCTCGGCGATGTCGGCGACGTACTGCCCCGGATAGCCGCCCTCGGGGACCGCGCGACCGTGCATGCGGGCGAGGACAGAGTTCGCGAAGGTGTCCATCTGCGAGCCGGCGTCGTTGATGTAGTACTCACTGGCGACCTCGGCCCCGGCGGCGCGGAGCACACGGGCGATCGCGTCGCCGAGCGCGGCCCAGCGGGTGTGGCCGAGGTGGAGCGGACCGGTGGGGTTGGCGGAGACGAACTCCATGTTGACGACGTGTCCTGAGAGTGCGTCACCGGTGCCGTAGGACTCTCCGGCGGCGACGATGTCCGCCGCGAGGCGCCCGGCGGCATCGGCGGCGAGGGTGATGTTGAGGAAGCCGGGTCCGGCGACGTCGACGGCGTCGATGCCGGAGCGGGCGCGCAGCCGCTCGGCGATCTGCTCGGCGAGGTCGCGCGGCTTGAGGCCGGCCCGCTTGGCCGTCTGCAGGGCGATGTTCGACGCCCAGTCGCCGTGGTCGCGGTTCTTCGGGCGCTCGACGACGATCGTGTCCGGCTCGGTGATCGCGAGGCCGGCGGCGTTGAGTTCGGCGATGACGGCGCTGATGGCCGACTTGAGTTCTTCAGGAGTCACCGTCTCAGGGTATTACCCGCAGGGCCGCGGGTGCGAGCCGGGTGGGGAGGGTGCGCCGGCGGGGGGTGCACGGATCCGGTCGGCGGCACCGACCCGGCCGGCGGTGCAGTGCCGCCGGCCGGGTCCCCGGTCGATGTCCCGAGGGCTGCGGCGCTCAGCCGATCGCGATCTCGATCGGCTCGTCGAACAGGCCGCCGCGGAACACGAGGGTTTCGGGCTCCACGCCCTCGGGCACATCGAACAGCACGATCCCGTCGACCGTGTTGCCGGGATTGATCTCCTCGAGGAAGGAGTTGCTGTCCTCGAGGTACATCGCGGAGCCCTCGTCGGCGGCGTACGTGCGACCCTCGGCATCGGTGAGCTCCACATCGCTGGAGAAGAACATCACCGGCGAGTCGCCGACGTTCGTCACCTCCATGCTCACGACGACGAACTGTCCCTGTGCCTCTGCCCCGAACATGTCGTCACCGACCGAGGAGACCCCGGACTCGACATCGGAGACGGTCACCTCGAAGTCCCCGCTCGCGACCGGCTCGCCGATGCCCGCGGACTTCTCCTCCGGCGCCTCGGCCGCGGCCGCGTCCTCCGCGGCATCCTCGCCGCCACCCTCTTCTTCCGCCGGGGCGCGCTGCTCCACATCCTGCTCTCCGGCGGCGTCCTGACCGGCGTCAGAGGCCTGCTGCTCGCCGCCTCCTCCCGCGCAGCTGCCGACGATGACGAGGAGCACGACGACGCCCACCCAGAACCACCAGCGCTTGAAGATCGACTTCCGCTTCGGCGGCGCCGGGTGGGGCGCGCCCGGGGGCATGCCGTAACCGTTCGGGCCGGGCTGCGGGCCTGCGCCCCACGGCTGCTGGCCGGACGGCACGGGATGCCCGTACGGGGGGCGGGGCGGACCCTGCGGATCGTGGCGGCCTCCGGCGTGCGGGTGGTGCCCGCCCGGGTGTCCGGGCTGCGGGGGCTGGTTCTGTGACATGGGATCTCCTCGAGGTTCGGGTGCGGGCCGGCGAGCCGACCGTGCGATGGTGCGGACGAGACCCATCGTCGGTCGCCCGCTGCTTGCCCCACATCAGCCGATCGGCTCGACCGCACCGACCGATCGGCTGATGGCCGTGTCCGGACCCCGCACTACGGTGGGGATCGTGAATAGCCTTGCCGCGCGGATCGTGCGCCTCTCCCTGCGCACCCTGTGGGACATCGTGTTGTACCTGCTGGGTGTCCTCCTCACGTTCCTCAGCATCGAGGGCGTGCCGGGCGCCACCTCCGGACCGGGGCTCCCGACCGACCTCGGGATCGTCGTCCTGCTCCTCGCCTGCCTGCTCTGGCTCACCGTGTTCCTGCGTCGACGCTTCCCCGTCGTGCCGCTCGTCGCAGGTGCCCTCCTCACGCTCGTCGGCATGGACTACTGGCTCGTTCTCATCGGCGCCTTCCACGCTCTCGCACGGCTGCGCGGATGGCCGGCGATTGCCGCGGCGGCCGGCGCGGGGGTGCTCGTCGTGTTCGCGACGGTGCGCGACCTCGTCCGCGATCCCCAGTCGACGATGATCGGCTCGCTCTTCGGGGTCGCGGGCACACCGGACACGCCCGGCAGCGGGGCGGTCGCCGCGATCGTCGTCCTCATCGTCGCGGCGATGTCGGTCGGCACCACCGGCGGGCTGGCGCTCCTCGTCCGCAGTCGGCGCGAGACCGCCACCGCACGCACCCGCGTCGAGGCCGTCGACGCTCGCAACGCCGATCTCAGCTCGGAGCTGGCCCGCACGTCCGAACGGGACCGGCTCGCCACGGAGATCCATGATGCGCTCGCCCATCGGCTGTCGGTGATCTCCCTGCAGTCGGGGGCGCTGGAGACGGCGACGCACACTTCCGACCCTGCGCTCGCTCACGCCGCGCGCGTGCTGCGGGGCCAGGCGCACGCCTCGCTCGAGGATCTGCGCGGTCTGCTCGGGGATCTGCGGACCGGCGGCCCGGCCTCCTCCACCGGTCCGACCGAGGCACCGGCCACCGCCTCCATGCGCGCACTCCCCCGCCTCGTCCGCTCGCTGCGCGAGGCCGGGACGGCGGTGGACGCCGTCGTGCTGCTCGACGGCACGGAATCGGCCCCCGCCGCGCTCGATCGCAGCATCTACCGGATCGCGCAGGAATCCCTGACCAACGCGCTCAAGCACGCGCCGGGCGCACCGATCTCGCTGTACGTCGAGGGTGCGCCGGGATCGGATATCAGGATCCGGGTGTCGAATCCGATCGGCGGACCAGTGGACCCGGTGCTGCAGGGCTCGGGTGCGGGCTCCGGGATCGCAGGCATCCGCGAGCGGGTGCGCCTGCTGTCGGGCGCGTCGTGGATCGGCGTCCATGAGGACTGCTTCGTCGTCGACGCGACGCTCCCGTGGCCCATCGAGGCCGCGCAGGCCTGGCGCGGGGTGTGACCTATATTCGAGAGGTGACCGCCGCCCCTGAACCGCCCCCGCGGCCCGCCGCGATCCGGGTCCTCGTCGTCGACGACGACCCGTATTCGCGAGCGGGCATCCGGGCGATCCTGCAGCAGGCGCCGGATCTCGAGGTCGTCGGCGAGGCGGCGGACGGTGCCGAGGCGATCGACCGTGCCTCCGCGCACTTCCCCGACGTCGTCATCATGGACATCCGGATGCCGGGGATGGACGGCATCACCGCGACCGCCGCGCTCGTCAACGCCGTGCGCCCTCCGCTCGTCGTGGCGCTCACGAGCTTCGACAGCGAGGACGCGGTGTTCCGGGCGCTCGAGGCCGGAGCGGTCGGCTTCCTCCTCAAGGACACCCCTCCGGCGGACCTCGTGGGTGCGATCCGCACCGTGATGGCCGGTGACGCGTTCCTCTCCCCGCGCGCCACTCTCCACCTCATCCGAAGGTTCGGGGTCGGTGGGCGATTCACGGTGCAGCACGATGCCCAGCGCCTGCTCGGCACCCTCACCGAGCGCGAGCGGGAGGTCGCCGAGCTCGTGGCCGAGGGCCTGACGAACCGGCTCATCGCCGACCGGCTGTTCCTGTCCGAGGCGACGGTCAAGGTGCACCTGGGACGCGTCATGCTCAAGCTCGCCGCCGATACCCGGGTGGGTGTCGCGATCGCGGTCGAACGGGCCCGCCCCGGCGGCCGGCGCCGCTGAGAACCGAGCTGCCGCGCGGGAGGCATCGATGGCCGGCGGAGGCGCCGACTCGTGGCCGAGGCGGCGGGCGGACGGCACGTCCGGACCATCGCGCGGCCCAGGCTCTGCGCCGTTCATCGCGTGCCCGTTCGCCGCTCGTTCAAGGTTCATTCATCGGGCCAGCACATCCAGAGCATGTAATGGCGGTGGATCACTCGCTCACCGTAAGGGGAATCATGAAGAAGTCTCTGGTCCTGGCACCTGCGATCGCACTCGCTCTCACCGGTCTCGGCGCGCCGGCGATCGCGGCCGCCTCCATTCCGGCGTCCGCTGCCGCAGCGGCGGCCGAGGTCGTCTTCCCGAAAATCACCACCTCGGACATCACCTACACCGAAGGCGACGACGACGCCACCATCAGCATCACCGGCACCGCCACACCCAACACCCCCGTCGACATCCGCCAACTGGCGATCATGACCACCTCCGGCAACACCTACTACGTCAAATCCGCCGTCCCCGAGGTCACCACCGACGACACCGGCGCATGGACCCTCGAACTGCCGCTGTCGACCACCTTCGGCGCCCAATACCGCAACGACATCCACCGACAGCTCTCCAACACCGACGACAGCCTCGACGAAGTCGTCACCGGCGACACCCTCTCGATCATGGTCAGCGCAGCAGGCAAGAGCAGCAACACATTCATCACCCTCACCGTCGACGACGCACCCGAAGAACCCGCCGAACCCGGTCACGGGGTCCGAGTCGATGCGCCGGCGGAAGTCACGCGGAAGGACCTGAAGAAGGGTTTCGTGATCTCGGGTACGAACTCCACCGGAGAGCACATCATGGTCTCCGTCCACCCCTCGAACGATGACCGCAAGCCCACGACATTCCGTTTTCCCGGATCCAAGACGGAATGGGCGAAGACGTTCAAGAACATCAAGCACACCGCGGGCGTGGAGCCCGGCGACACGCTGACCGTCGAAGTCCGCTATGCCAAGGGCGACAGGTCCGTCATCACCACGGAGACCATCGTCGTCACCGAGTGATCGCCGCGCTGCGCTTCCGATCGCCGACCGCTCTCGTCAAGCAGTGCCCCCGCCCCGTTCAGGGGAAGCATCTCCGGCAGTGAAAATGCGAAATCCCGCGGTTCCGTTCTCAGGAACCGCGGGATTTCGCGATGTGGTGCCCGCGACAGGATTCGAACCTACGACCTTCTGCTCCGGAGGCAGACGCTCTATCCACTGAGCTACGCGGGCGGGCAACTCGACAATACTAGCACTCACCGAAGGGGTGCGTGCGCCGAGTGTGCGAATGTGACCGACATGACGCCGGGCACGCGGTGCGAACCGGGCTCAGGCGCCGCGGATCGACTGCCGGGCCGGGACGTATTCCCAGTGCCAGGGCTCGTACTTGCTCGACTTCGCCCAGTCCGGGTTCTCCCAGCCGTACTTGCCGGCATTCTTGACGAGCCATTCGTACTGCTCGCCCGAGGCGGTGGCCGCACCGCCGCCGAAGTCGAGCGCGATCCCCCAGCCGTGGAGCGAGGTGCCGGGGCGGGCGGCGAGACCGGGCTTGCGACCGGCCACGGAGACCTGCGACTCGAGCGTCCGGTAGGAATCGGTGATCGCCATGTCCTTGCCGGTGTCGGCCTTGTACGCGGCGTTCATCTCCGCGAAGGAGACGGCGGCGTCGGCGCGGAGCTTGTGCCCGCCGATACCGATCTCGCACAGCCACTCGTCGGGGATCTGCCCGTTCGATGCGTCCCCTGCGGGAGCTTCGCCGGAGCAGCCCGGCAGCACGGTGCGGGTGACGGAGCGGGACGCGGCCTCGGCCTTGCGGTCCTGGGCGCTCGGCACGCCGCCGGCGTAGGCGTCGGCCTCGCCGGCCGCCTTGTCGCCCTCCTCGGCGTCGACCTGCGGGTCGACGGACTCGGCGCCGATCGCCTCGACGGCGTCGGTGCTGATCTCCTGGGCGGCGGCGACCTGCGTGCTCGGCATGTTCGAGCTCAGCAGCACGCCGGCGATCGCGGTGCCGGCGACGGACACGGAGGCCATCGCGGTGACGGTGGTGACGCGGCGGCGCTTGAGAGCGCGGACGGCGCTGCCGTCGGAGCCGCGGGTCGCGATGGACCGGGCACCGACGGTGCCGGAGGAGCGGCGCTCCACGAGGTCCTCGGTCCGCGGCGCCGGGCTCGCAACGGCCGAGCGCAGGAACGGGAGCTTCCGTTCCGCCCGGCGGGCCGCCTCTTCCTGCTTGCGCAGATCACGACGACGCACGAGTGCCGGCGCGGTGGTTTCCTGACCCACTCCACAACTCCAAACTGACGACTGCAGGTTCTGCGATGCCGGCGCACGAGCACACGACGACATCTGCGCACGGTGTGGCGGAGGGGAAGGATCCGACCGTGCACCAGGTATGTCACAACACTATAACGAGAAAGTGACGGAATGACACATTCCCGTGACCCGGTCCGGGGCCGAGGCGCTCGGACAGTGCCGCGACCGCCCCCGATACCCGCGGAATCACGGGGATGTCACCGATTTGTCACAATTATCGCATCACTGTGATCACCGGCGTGCCGGGGTGTGTCGAGAGGCCCTCAGCGGCGTGAGCGCGGCCCGCGCTGCATCGCGTCGTGGACCTCCCCGACGAGCTCCTCGAGCACGTCCTCGAGGAACAGCACGCCGACCGCGACACCGGCGGCGTCGAGCACCCGTCCCACATGGTTGCCGGCGTCCTGCATGACGCCGAGCGAGTCCTCGATCTCGTCCCCGGCGGTGAGCGTGACGAGCGAGCGGTAGCGCTTCGCCGGGATCTCCGCCTCGTAGTCGGCCGGGGTGTCGGCGTAGAGCACATCCTTGATGTGGATGTAGCTCTCCGGCGCGCCGTCGGCGTCGAGGAGGATGTAGCGGGAGAAGCCGGTGCGGGCGACGAGCCGCTCGATGTCGGACGGGGTCGCACCGGCCTGAAGCGTGATGACGCGGTCCATCGGCACCATGACGTCCCCGATCGACTTGTCGGAGAACTCGAGCGCGCCCTTGAGCAGCCCGGTGTCGTCGCTGAGGAGCCCTTCGCGCTGGGACTCGACGACGATCGACTGCACCTCTTCGACCGTGTAGGCGGCGTTGACCTCGTCGCGCGGCTCGACTCCCATCAGGCGCAGGATCCCGTTCGCGATCGCGTTGAGCGGGCGGATGACGAAGCCGAACACCTTGGACAGGAACACGAGCGGCGGCGCGAGCAGCATCGCGGCCTGCCGCGACACGGCGAGTGCGATGTTCTTGGGGATCATCTCGCCGATGACCACATGGAGGTACGTCACCGCCGACAGCGCGATGATGAAGGCGACGACGTCGGACATCGTCGGCGGGATGCCGAGGAACTCCATCGGGCCGGCGAGCAGGTGGTGGATCGCCGGCTCCGCGACATTGCCGATGAGCAGCGAGCACACGGTGATGCCGAGCTGGCAGATCGCGAGCATGATGGAGACGTGCTCCATCGCGTAGAGCGCTGTCCGAGCCGATTTCGACCCGGCCGCGGCCCGCGGTTCGATCTGCGAGCGCTTGGCCGACACGATGCCGAACTCCGCGGCGACGAAGAAGGCGTTGGCCAGCAGCAGGACCACGAGCCAGACGAGACCCATCCAGTCGCTCATGACGCACCCCCGAATCCGCTCGCGAGGTAGTCCGGGATGAGGCGCAGCCTCTCGATCCGACGGCCGTGCATCCGCTCGACGACGAGGCGCGCCTCGGGCAGGCGGACGCTGTCGCCCTCGACCGGGATCCGGCCGAGCGTGAGCATGACGTAGCCGGCCATGGTCTCGTAGTCGGGGTCCTGGGGCACCTCGAGGCCGATCACCGAGCTCACCTCGTCGGGACGCAGCCGGCCCGGGACCACCCAGCTGCCGTCGCGCACCGGACGCACGCTCACACGCAGCCGGTCGTGCTCGTCGACGACCTCGCCGACGAGCTCCTCGACGACGTCCTCGAGCGTGACGACCCCGGCGGTACCGCCGTACTCGTCGATGACGAGCGCCATCTGGCTGCCGCGCATCCGCAGCTCCATGAGGAGCGGATCGAGCGGCATCGTCTCCGGCACCTGCGCGACCTCGCTCATGAGACCGGCGGCGAAGGCGTCGGGCCGGTTGGCCAGCGGCACCGCGACGGCCTGCTTGACGTGGACCATGCCGACGATGTCGTCGCGCGAGTCCCCGACGACCGGGAACCGCGAGAAGCCCGTCTGCCGGGCGGTCTCGACGATCTCCGCGGCCGTGGTGTCGCGGTTGACGCTGATCATCGAGGTGCGCGGAGTCATGACGTCCTCAGCGGTGCGCTCGGAGAAGCTCAGCGTGCGGGTGAGGAGGTCCGCGGTCTGCTCGGCCATCGTGCCCTCCTGCGCGGAGTGGCGCACGAGCGCGGTGAGCTCCTCCGGGGAGCGTCCGGCGGTGCCCTCCTCCTGCGGCTCGATGCCCATCGCGAGCAGGGCCTTGTTCGCGGTGCCGTTGAGCACGGCGATGACGGGCCGGAACACCACGGAGAAGATGTACTGGAGCGGGACGAAGATCTTGCCGGTGATGAGCGGGGCGGAGATCGCGAGGTTCTTCGGCACGAGCTCACCGACGATCATCGAGAGGAAGGTCGAGATGAGGAGGGCGAGGGTGAGGCTCGCGGTCGACGCCGCGGACTCCCCGAGGCCGAAGCCCTCGAACATCGGCGACAGGAGGACGCCGAGCGAGGGCTCCATGAGGTAACCGGTGAGGAGGGTGGTGAGCGTGATGCCCACCTGCGCCGACGACAGCTGGGTCGAGAGCTGGGTCATCCCCTTCTTGAGGTACGAGGACCCGCGCTCACCCCGTTCGACGGACTGGTCGACGGTGTGCTTGTCGAGGGTGAGGAGGGAGAATTCGGCGGCGACGAACACGCCGGTGCCGAGGATCAGCAGGAGCGCGAGGGCGAGGAGGAACCACTCCATCTCAGTGACGGTCCCCCTGGCTCGACGGCCGGTGCGCGGTGCGCTGCGGATGCGTGTGATCGTGCGGGGGATGGACGGGGCTGCCGGCTCGAGGCCGGCCGGGACTGTCACTGGTCATGCGCAGTATCCTAACGAACCCCGTCCACCGGCCCCGCGCCGGGAAGACGGCCGGAACCGGTTCACGGCAGACTCACAGACTGCGGTAGCGGCCGCCGGATCGCGCCCTGCGGGCTCACCAGCTCCGGTCGAGCGGGCGGCCCTCCTCGTACCCTGCCGCCGATTGGATCCCGACGAGCGCCCGGTCGGCGAACTCGGCGAGCGTGCGCGCGCCGGCGTAGGTGCACGAGGAGCGCACTCCCGAGGTGATCTCGTCGAGCAGGTCCTCGACGCCGGGGCGCTCGGGGTCGATGAACATCCGGCCGCTCGAGATCCCCTCCTCGAACAGGCCCTTGCGCGCGCGATCGAAGGCGGACTCGGTGCGGGTGCGGGCGGCGACCGCCCGGGCCGAGGCCATGCCGAAGCTCTCCTTGTACTGGCGTCCGGAGGGGTCGACGAGCAGATCGCCGGGGCTCTCGAGGGTTCCGGCGAACCACGAGCCGACCATCACCTGCGAGGCGCCGGCGGCGAGCGCCAGGGCGACGTCTCGGGGGTGCCGCACTCCCCCGTCGGCCCAGATGTGGGCACCGAGGCCGCGGGCGGCGGCGGCGCATTCGGCGACGGCGGAGAACTGGGGGCGGCCGACCGCGGTCATCATCCGGGTGGTGCACATCGCCCCGGGCCCGACCCCGACCTTGACGATGTCGGCGCCGGCCTCGACGAGATCCTCCACCCCGGCGGCGGTGACGACGTTGCCGGCCACGACCGGCACCCCGAGCTCGAGGCCGTCGATGGTGCGCAGCGCCTCGAGCATCTTCTCCTGGTGCCCGTGGGCGGTGTCGACGACGAGGACGTCGGCCCCGGCCTCGACGAGCGCCTGCGCGCGGTGGCCGACGTCGGCGTTGACGCCGATCGCCGCGGCCACCCGGAGCCGGCCCTGCGCGTCGAGCGCCGGGGTGTAGATCGAGGCGCGCAGCACCGACTGCGCGGTGAGCGCCCCGACGAGCACGCCGGAATCGACGACGGGCACGAAGTCGCGCCGCGCCTCGGTCATCCGTTCGTACACCCCGGACAGGTCGGACCGCTCCACGGAATCGAAGCGGGAGGCCTCGACCGGTTCGAGCGGCGGCTCCATCACTGCGCTCACCGAGGTGAAGCGGTCGACGCCCTCGAGCGAGTCGCGCGAGATCGTGCCGAGCACGCGCTGGTCCTCGTCGACGACGACCGCGTGGCCGTGCGCGCGCTTGGGCAGGAGGTGGAGGGCGGAGAGCACGGTGTCCTGCGGGGACACCCGGACCGGGGTCTCGTAGACGGGGTGCCGGGCCTTGATCCACGCGAGGGTGTCCGCCGCGACGGAGAGCGGGGTGTCCTGCGGGAGCACCGCGAGCCCCCCGCGACGGGCCATGGTCTCGGCCATCCGACGGCCGGACACCGCGGTCATGTTCGCCGCGACGAGCGGGATGGTCGTGCCGGTCCCGTCGGCGGAGGAGAGATCCACGTCGAACCGGCTCGTCACGTCCGAGCGGCTCGGCACGAGGAACGCATCGGCGTAGGTGAGCTCATGGGAGGGTGTTCCGGTGATGAAGCGCATAGACCCATTCTCCATTCTCCTGGCGATTTTGCACGGTCGAAGCGCTAGGCTGGGGAGGACGTCAATCACTTCAGATGAGGAAGAGGGCGATTCTCGCCGTGTCCGTAAACACCCCCAACCGCAGCGTCGAGGACTTCGGGTCCAACGAGTGGCTGGTCGAGGAACTCTACGAGCAGTTCAAGTCCGACAAGGATTCCGTCGACAGTTCCTGGTGGCCGTTCTTCGAGCAGTACGAGGCCGAGGGCGGGCAGGGCTCCCCGGCGGCCGGGAACGGTGCTCCGACGAAGACGTCGGGGAAGTCGAACCAGAAGTCGTCCTCGGCGCAGAAGTCCTCCGCGAAGAAGTCCTCCTCGGACTCTGCGGAGCCCGGGGCCTCGAGCAGCGCCTCGAAGAGCAGCTCGTCCTCGGCCGCCGCCAAGACCGGGAACGCCGCCAAGGGTGAGAAGGGCGCGGATTCCGGGGATGCGAAGAAGCTCGACTCGCACAAGGGCGTGACGCCCTCGGTCAACGAGTCGGAGACCCCGAAGGCGGAGTCGAAGTCCGCGGCCTCGAAGAAGGAGTCGAGCGGCACGCGGGAGAAGTCCGCTCCGCAGGAGACCGTCGAGGACGTCGTGACGAAGCTCCGCGGTCCGGCCAAGCTCATCGCCGAGAACATGGACCAGTCGCTCACCGTCCCGACGGCCACCTCGGTCCGCTCGCTGCCGGCGAAGGCGCTCATCGACAACCGCATCGTCATCAACTCCCACCTCAAGCGCACCCGCGGCGGCAAGGTCTCCTTCACCCACCTCATCGGGTTCGCGGTGATCCGGGCGCTCAAGGCCTTCCCGAGCCAGAACGTGTACTACGAGGTGCAGGACGGCAAGCCCGTCATGGTCAGCCCGGGTCACGTCAACTTCGGTCTCGCGATCGACGTCCCCAAGAAGGACGGCACCCGCACCCTGCTCGTGCCCAACGTCAAGAAGGCCGAGACCCTGACCTTCAAGCAGTTCGTCGACGCCTACGACGACCTCGTCGAGCGGGCGCGGATCGGCAAGCTCGCCGCCGACGACTTCGCCGGCACCACGGTGTCCCTGACGAACCCCGGCGGCATCGGCACCGTCCACTCCGTGCCGCGCCTGACCAAGGGCCAGGGCTGCATCATCGGCGTCGGCGCACTCGAGTACCCCGCCGAGTTCCAGGGCGCCAGCCAGGAGACCATCAACCGCCTGGCGATCTCCAAGGTCGTGACCCTGACCTCGACGTACGACCACCGCGTCATCCAGGGTGCCGGCTCCGGCGAATTCCTCAAGCTCGTCCACGGCTACCTGCTCGGCGAGGACGGCTTCTACGACGACGTCTTCGAGTCGCTGCGCCTGCCCTACACGCCGGTGCGCTGGGTGCCGGACCTCGACGCCGGCGACCAGACCGACGTCAACAAGTCCGCCCGCGTCATCGAGCTCATCGACGCCTACCGCACGCGCGGTCACCTCATGGCGAACATCGACCCGCTCGTCTACCGCCAGCGCAGCCACCCGGACCTCGACATCAACTCCCACGGCCTCACCCTGTGGGACCTCGAGCGCGAGTTCCCCACCGGCGGGTTCGGCGACCGGCCGCTATTGCCGCTGCGCAAGATCCTCGGCGTCCTCCGCGACTCGTACTGCCGCACCACCGGCATCGAATACATGTACATCGCCGATCCCGAGCAGCGCCGCTGGTTCCAGCAGAAGCTCGAGGTCCCCCACGAGGAGCTCACCCGCGAGGAGCAGGGCCACGTGCTCGGCCGCCTCAACGCCGCCGAGGCGTTCGAGACCTTCCTGCAGACGAAGTACATCGGACAGAAGCGCTTCAGCCTCGAGGGCGGCGAGTCCGCGATCGTCATGCTCGACAAGATCCTCAGTCAGGCGGCCGACGCCGGCATGGACGAGGTGACGATCGGCATGGCCCACCGCGGCCGCCTCAACGTGCTCACCAACATCGCGGGCAAGAGCTACGCCCAGGTGTTCCGCGAGTTCGACGGCACCCAGGCCCCGGACAGCTTCCAGGGCTCCGGCGACGTCAAGTACCACCTCGGCCAGGAGGGCTCCTACACCTCGCCGGACGGCAACTCGACGAAGGTCTACGTCGCGGCCAACCCGAGCCACCTCGAGACCGTCGACCCTGTGCTCGAGGGCATCGCGCGCGCCAAGCAGGACGAGATCGACGCCGGCAACGCCGGATTCTCCGTGCTGCCGGTGCTCGTCCACGGCGACGCGGCCTTCGCCGGTCAGGGAGTCGTCGCGGAGACTTTGCACCTGTCCGAGCTGCGCGGCTACCGCACCGGCGGCACCGTGCACGTCATCATCAACAACCAGGTCGGCTTCACCACCCCGCCGGCCTCGGCCCGCTCCTCGTACTACTGCACCGACGTCGCGAAGACGATCAGCGCGCCGATCCTGCATGTCAACGGCGATGACCCGGAGGCCGTGTACCGGGCCGCCGAGCTCGCCTTCGAGTACCGCCAGGAGTTCAACCGCGACATCGTCATCGACCTCGTGTGCTACCGCCGCCGCGGCCACAACGAGGGCGACGATCCATCGATGACACAGCCGGTGATGTACTCGCTCATCGAGTCGAAGGGCTCGGTGCGCAAGGTCTACACCGAATCGCTCGTCGGCCGGAAGTGCATCTCCGAGGAGGAGGCGCAGGAGGCGCTCAAGGACTACCAGTCCAAGCTCGAGGCCGCCTTCGCCGAGACCAAGGAGGCGGAGAAGCAGGCCAAGGAGGCCGCGAAGCTGCCGCCGCGCCCCGAGCGCCCGGCCGACCTCGAAGCGGACAACCCCTTCGAGACCGCCGTGCCCTCGCAGGTCATCGAGCGGGTAGGCGATGCCCACCTCGAGGTCCCGGACGACTTCGCGGTCCACAAGAAGCTCAAGAGCCTGCTCCAGAAGCGGCAGGAGATGTCGCGCTCCGGCGGCATCGACTGGGGCTTCGCGGAGCTGCTCGCCTTCGGCTCGCTCCTCATGGAGGGCATCCCCGTCCGCCTCGCCGGCCAGGACTCCCGCCGCGGCACCTTCACGCAGCGCCACTCGGTCCTCATCGACCACGACAACGGCAACGAGTGGACGCCGCTGTCGAACCTCACCGAGGACCAGGCGAAATTCTACGTCTACGACTCGCTGCTCAGCGAGTACGCGGCGGTGGGCTTCGAGTACGGCTACGCGGTGGAGCGCCAGGATGCGCTCGTGCTGTGGGAGGCGCAGTTCGGCGACTTCGCGCAGGGCGCGCAGTCGATCATCGACGAGTTCATCTCCTCCTCCGAGCAGAAGTGGGCGCAGACCTCCGGTGTCGTCATGCTCCTGCCGCACGGCTACGAGGGCCAGGGCCCGGACCACTCCTCGGCCCGGATCGAACGGTTCCTCCAGCTGTGCGCGGAGAACAACATGACCGTCGCCTACCCGTCGAACGGCGCCTCGTACTTCCACCTGCTGCGCCGCCACGCGCACACGGACCGCAAGCGGCCGCTCGTCGTGTTCACTCCGAAGTCGATGCTGCGGCTCAAGTCCGCGGCGACCACGGTCGAGGACTTCACCTCCGGCCGGTTCGAGCCGGTGCTCCCGGACACCACTGTGGATGCCTCGGGCGTCGATCGGGTGGTGTTCGTCTCCGGCAAGCTCTACTGGGACCTGCTGGCGCAGCGGGAGAAGCTCGAGGACACCCGCACCGCGCTCGTCCGCGTCGAGCAGCTCTACCCGCTCGACGAGGAGGGGATCGCAGCCGCGCTCGCGCCGTTCGGCGACGACGTGGAGCTCGTGTGGGCGCAGGAGGAGCCGGAGAACCAGGGCGCCTGGCCGTTCATGGCCCTCGATCTCGTACCGCTGCTCGGCGGCCGCGAGATGCGGATCGTGTCCCGCGTCGCCTCGGCGTCCCCGGCGACCGGTCTCAAGAAGGTCCACGACCTCGAGCAGGCCGACCTCGTCGAACACGTCTTCGCACGGTGACGCAGCAGCGGACGACCACGGTCGTCGTGATCGGTGACGAGCTCGTCGCCGGTCACGGCGACGCCCGCTGCCTGGGCTGGACGGGCCGTGTCGCCGCCCGCACCCTGCCGTCGCTGCCGGACTCCCGGTTCTACGCCCTCGGGGTGGCCGGTGAGGACTCGGTGGGCATGAGCCAGCGCGGGATGGCCGAGGCGCGCCTGCGGTTCGACCCGCACACGCAGAACCGCCTCGTGCTCGCACCGGGCCCGCACGACATCGATGCCGGCCTGTCGACGGCGCGCTCGCGCCTCAACCTCGCCAACGCGCTCGACTCCGCGCTCGGGTCCGAGGTCCTCACCTTCGTCGTCGGGCCTCCCCCGTCGCTCGACCGCGACCGCAACCGGCGCCTCGAGGAGCTCAACGCGGGCTTCGCCGATGTCGCGCTGCGCCGTGGGATCGCCTATGTCGACACCTTCACGCCGCTGCGGGAGCATGCCGCCTGGCAGCGCGAGCTCACCGCGTCCGGCACCGGGCTGCCCGGGCAGGAGGGGTACGGGCTGCTCGCCTGGCTCGTGCTGCACCGCGGCTGGTTCGACTGGCTCGGGGTGCGCGACACCGCCGGCTGAGTCCGTGCTGTGGCGCCCCTGCGCCAGGTATGGAAGAATAATGAGGTCGAACAGAAGGAGTGACGATCATGAGCAAGCGAGGCCGCAAGCGCCGTGACCGCAAGAAGCGCGGAGCCAACCACGGCAAGCGTCCCAACGCCTGAGGCGCACGGACGGCTGCGCTGAGGCGCGGTGCACACAGCGGCGGGGCCGGGAGCAATCTCCCGGCCCCGCCGCTGTGCTGTGCGCTGTTGCAGAATGCTGTTCGCACACCTGTAGCCGCTCTTCCGCAGCGCGCAGGCCGATGCGACGTCCCTCAGCCCATCCGACGGTGGACGGTGATCGTCGTCTGCTCCATCACGATGCGCGCACGGATCCGCTCCTTGAGCCCGTCCGGCGCGGCGTCGTTGCAGCACGAGCGGCGTACGAGCTCCTTGAGGAGCGCCTCGACGGCGTACTCCTCGCGGCAGTCGTGGCAGGTGTCGATGTGCTCGCGGATGGCGGAGATCTCCTCGCCGGAGAGCTCGCCGTCGAGGTAGTGGTAGATCCGGGTCAGGCTCTCCTGGCGTCCGGATCGGCAGCAGTCGTCGTCCCGACGGAGCTCACTCATCGTCGGCCTCCTTCCGGGTTCCGAATCCGCGTTCGGCGGCGTAGCCGGCGAGCATCTCGCGCAGCTGCCTGCGCCCGCGGTGCAGTCGTGACATCACCGTGCCGATGGGAGTGTCCATGACCTCGGCGATCTCCTTGTACGGCAGACCTTCGACGTCCGCGTAGTAGACGACCATCCGGAAGTCCTCGGGGAGCTGGCTCAGCGCATCGGTGACATCGCTGTCCGGGAGCCGGTCGAGCGCCTCGAGCTCCGCGGACCGGCCGCCGGAGGAGGTGTGCGAGGCGGCGCGGTGGATCTGCCAGTCCTCGATGTCCTCCCCGCTCGATTCGAGCGGCTGCCGCTGCTTCTTGCGGTAGTTGTTGATGAAGGTGTTCGTGAGGATGCGGTAGAGCCACGCCTTGAGGTTCGTGCCGGGGGTGTACTGGTGGAAGGCGGCGTAGGCCTTCGTGTACGCCTCCTGGACGAGATCCTCCGCGTCCGCGGGGTTGCGCGTCATGCGCAGCGCCGCCGCGTACAGCTGGTTGACGTACTCCAGCGCGTCGCGTTCGAAGCGGGCGGAGCGTTCGGCGTCGGTCTCGGCTGCCACGTCGACGGTGTCGTCGACCACGGGCGATGTCGATTCAGTCATCATCGACCATGATACGCCCGTCGCCCCGGCGTCGGGGGTGCGCACCGGGGTTCCGGTGCGCGCGCTGCGCTCTGCGAGCATCGTCGCCGTCATCCGCTCCACTTCCTCTCCGCCGTCGGCGCCTCCCGGGGCCCGGGAGGCAGCTGCGGCTCGTGTCGTGAGAACGCCCGCGGCGGCGATGATATTCCGCCGGCAGTTCCGTCCGCGCGCGGGCGAGCGACTATGCTCGGGTGGCAGGAGTACTGCCCACTACGGAAGGAAACACCGTGTCCCTGGTCCGGTTCATCGCCCGCCCCATGCTCGCCTCCGCGTACATCGGCAACGGCATCGCCCGGGTGCGCAATCCGCACGCCGCCGCGAAGTCCGTCGCCCCCCTCCTCTCCCTGGTGAAGAAGCAGGTCGACCTCCCGGTCGAGGCGGAGACCGTCGCCCGGATCACCGGCGCCGCCCAGGTCGCCGCGGGCTCGCTGCTCGCGATCGGCCGGTTCCCGCGCCTGTCGTCCACTGTGCTCGTCGGCACCTATCTCATCGACGTCGTGGGCCAGCAGCTCAGCAGCGAGAGCGCCTCGAAGGATTCTCTCCTCGCCAAGACTTCGCTGCTCGGCGGGGCGCTCCTCGCCAGCGTGGACACCGCGGGCAAGCCCGGCCTCGCATGGCGCGCCCAGCATGCCGCGGAGGATCTGTGGCGCAATGTCGAGCGCACCTCGGCGAAGGCGCTCGACACGGTGAGCCTGCCGAACAGGTGACGCACAGCCCTGAGCGGACGTGGCTCGCACCGTGCAGCGATGCACCGGTGCGGGCCACTGTCGCCGTCCCCGGATCCAAGTCCCTCACCAACCGCTTCCTCGTCCTCGCCGCGCTCGCCACCGAGCCCTCCCGGATCGCCGCCCCGCTCATCAGCCGCGACACCGAGCTCATGATCGCCGCCCTCACCGCGCTCGGCGCCCGCATCGTCCCCGACGCCGACGGCGCGCTGCGCATCGAGCCGCTCCCGGGTCCCGCGGCCGTGGCCGACACGGACCCGGTCACCGTCGACTGCGGGCTCGCCGGCACCGTCATGCGCTTCGTGCCCCCGCTCGCCGCCGCGACCGGGCGCCGGGTCCGGTTCGACGGCGACCCGCAGGCCTATGTGCGCCCGATGTCGACGATGCTCGACGCGCTGCGCCGCCTGGGGGCCGAGGTCACCACCGACTCCGGGACGGATGCGCTGCCCTTCACGGTCGAGGCCGCCGGTGGAGTCCGCGGCGGGCACCTCGACCTCGACGCCTCCGCGACGAGCCAGTTCGTCTCCGGCCTGCTGCTCGCCGCCGGCGCCTTCGACCTCGGCCTCGAGCTCACCCACACCGGTGAGCGGCTCCCGTCCCGGCCGCACATCGACATGACGCTCGAGACCCTCGCCGACGCCGGCGTGCACGTGAGCGAGCCGGAGCCGCACCGCTGGGTCGTCGAACCCGGCCGTCCGCACGGCCTGCAGGTCGCGGTCGAACCGGATCTGTCGAACGCCGCGACCTTCCTCGGCGCCGCCCTCGTCACCCGGGGCACCGTGACGATCCCCCACTGGCCGGCGCACACCACCCAGGCCGGGGACGCGATGCGCGGCATCGCCGAGGAGTTCGGCGCCACCTCCACGCTGAGCCGCACCGGGCTCGAGGTCACCGGCCCGGCGCGGCTGCGCGGCGTCGACCTCGACCTCGGCGACGTCGGCGAGCTCACCCCCGTCGTCGCCGCGATCGCGGCCTGCGCCGAGGGCACCTCGACGCTGCGGAACATCGGCCACCTCCGCGGCCACGAGACCGATCGGCTCAGCGCTCTGGCGACCGAGCTGACGAAGACCGGGGCCCGCGTCACCGAGGGCCCCGACTCGCTCATCATCCACTCCCCGGCCGCGCGGGGTGCCCGCTGGGCCACCTACCACGACCACCGGATGGTCATGGCCGCCGCGGTCCTCGGGCTGCGGGTCGAGGGGATCGAGGTCGAGGACGTCGCGACGGTGGGCAAGACGATGCCGGAGTTCACCGCGCTGTGGACCGCCATGCTCGGGTGACCGATGCCGCGCCGCTACCGGGACTTCACCGAGGACGACTACCGACCGCGCCCCAACCGGCGCGGTTCGCGGCCGCGCACCAAGGAGCGGCCCGACCACAGCGACGCGCCGGTGGGCATGGTCGTCGCGGTCGACCGCGGGCGCTACCGCGCCGTCGCGGAGCACGATGAGGCCGGGGCCCCCGCCGAGGGGCCGATCATCACGTGCGTGCGCGCCTCGCGGCTGCGCCGGCAGGCGATCGTGCCCGGCGACCGGGTGCGGATGGCCGGGGACACCTCGGGCGAGGACGGCTCCCTCGCCCGCATCGTCGAGGTCCTGCCCCGGCGCACGGTGCTGCGCCGCAGCGCCGACGACACCGACCCGACCGAGCGCGTCATCGTCGCCAACGCCGACCAGCTCGTGGTCGTCACCGCCACGGCGGACCCGGAACCCTCGTGGGGGCTCATCGATCGGACGCTCACGGCGGCCTTCGACGCCGGGATCACCCCGCTGCTCGCCGTGACCAAGCTCGACCTCGCGCCCCTCGACGCGATCCGGGAGCGCTTCGAGGCCACCGGTGTGGAGATCGTCCCGTGCGGCTTCGACGACGGCGGCCGACCGCGCATCACCGCGCTCGCCGGCGTGCTCGCCGACCGGCTCAGCGTGCTCGTCGGGCACTCCGGGGTGGGCAAGTCGACGCTGATGAACGCGCTCGTGCCCGACGCCGGTCGGGCGACCGGTGCCGTCAACGAGGTCACGGGCCGCGGCCGGCACACCTCGTCCTCGGCCGTCTGCCTGCCCCTGCGCGGCGGCGGCTGGCTCATCGACACCCCGGGAGTGCGCAGCTTCGGCCTCGCCCACGTCGATGCGCACAACGTGCTCGCCGCGTTCGGCGAGCTCGTCCCCGCCACCGCCGACTGCCCCAAGGGGTGCGCGCACCTCGCCGATTCCGCCGGCTGTGCACTCGACGCCTGGGTCGCCGAGGGACGGGCCGGGGAATCCGGACCGGCACGGCTCGCCTCGCTGCGGCGGCTGCTCGGCAACCTTGCCGGCTGACCTTCCCACTCCTCGAACCCCGCACTCCCCCGGCGGGCGAGCTCGCTATTGTGGCCCCATGGACGATCTTCAGCTCGCACTCCTGCTCGCGGACCGGGCGGACGCGCTCACCCTCCCCCGCTTCCGCGCCCACGACCTCACGGTGACCACGAAGCCGGACCTCACCCCCGTGACCGACGTCGATCGCGCGGTCGAGGCGATGATCGCCGAGATCCTCGCCGAGCACCGGCCCGCCGACGCGATGCTCGGCGAGGAGTACGGCGGTCGCGGCGAGGCCGCCCGGCGCTGGATCGTCGACCCGATCGACGGGACGAAGAACTTCGTCCGCGGCGTGCCCGTCTACGCCACCCTCATCAGCCTCTACGACGGTGAGACGCCGCTCGTCGGCGTCGTCAGCGCCCCGGCGCTCGGCCGGCGCTGGTACGCCGCGGCCGGGGCCGGCGCGCACCTCGTCGTCGACGGCGGTGCCCCGGAGCGGATCTCCGTGTCCGCCGTGGATGCGCTCGCCGATGCCTCGCTGTCCTTCGCCTCGCTCACCGGCTGGCGGGAGCGCGGCACCCGGGAGCGGTTCCTGCAGCTGTGCGACACGGTGTGGCGGACCCGCGGCTACGGAGACTTCTGGTCCTACATGCTCGTCGCCGAGGGCGCGGTCGACATCGCCTGCGAGCCGGAGCTCGAGCTCTACGACATGGCCGCGCTCGTCCCCGTGGTGCTCGAGGCCGGCGGCAGGTTCACCGACCTCGGCGGGTCGGACGGTCCCTTCGGCGGGAACGCGGTCGTGACGAACGGCCGGCTCCACGACGCGGTGCTGGAGTACATGTGATGCCGGAGCTCATGCGCGCACCCCTGTGGCACCGGATGGTCGACGCCGCCGGCCTCGTCCGGCCCGACGGCACGGTGGGAGAGACGATCTTCGGGCAGATGACGCAGCTCGCCGCCGCCCACGGGGCAGTCAATCTGGGCCAGGGCGCGCCCGGCACCGACGCCCCGGAGCCGCTCGTCGCCGCTGCTGCTGACGCCATGCGCGCGGGGATGAATCAGTACGCGCCCGGCCAGGGATTCCCCGCGCTCATCGGCGCGGTCGCCGAGCAGCGTCGCCGCGAGTACGGCCAGCAGGTGAGCACCGACGAGGTGCTCGTCACCGTCGGCGCGACGGAGGCGCTCACCGCTGCGATCCTCGCGCTCGTGCCGCCCGGAGGCGAGGTCATCGTGTTCGAGCCGTTCTACGATGCGTACCCGGCGGCGATCACCGCTGCCGGGGCGACGATGGTCACGGTGCCGGTGCTGCCGGTCGACGGCGGCTTCGCCCCGGACGGACGCGCGGACGGGCCGGTCGACGGCGGCTTCGCCCCGGACTGGGAGGCCTTCGAGGCGGCGGTGTCGGAGTCGACGGCGGCGATCATCGTCAACACCCCGCACAACCCGACGGGTGCGCTGTTCGACCTCGAACAGCTCCGGCGGATCTTCGCCGGCGCCCAGCGTGCGGATGCCTGGGTCATCACCGACGAGGTGTACGAGTACCTCGTGTTCGACGGAGCCGAGCATCATGCGCTCGCCGCGCACGTCGACGAGCCCGAGCGGGTGGTATCGGTGTCCTCGGCGGGAAAGTCCTTCAACATCACCGGCTGGAAGGTCGGCTGGGTCGTGGCCGCTCCGGAGGTCCGCGCGGCCATCCAGGGCGTCAAGCAGTTCCTCACCTTCACCGCCGGCTCCCCCCTGCAGGTCGCCGTCGCCGAGGCGCTGCGCACCGGTTCGCCGTTCCCCTCCGAGAACCGCGACTCGCTCGCCGCGCGCCGCGGCGTGCTGCTCGCCGCACTGCGCCAGGTGCCGGGCATCGATGTCCGGACGCCGCGGGCGGGATACTTCGTGCTCGTCGACTTCACCCCGCTCACCGACGAGGATGCGTTCGCCCTCAACGAGCGGATCACCCGGGAGTACGGCTTCACCGGGATCCCGGTCGCCGCCCTGTGCCGGGCCGGCTCGCCGACGGCGGAGCACTACCGCGCGACGATCCGCTACTCGTTCTGCAAGAGCCCCGCCGAGGTCGAGGCCGCCACCGCGGGCATCGCCCGCCTCGCCCGGGCGATCGAGGACGGGACCTTCACCGCGCGCCCGGCGAAGTAGTCCCCGGGCTCCGCCGTCTACGGCCGGCGGCCCGACTCCGAGCACACAGCGAGGCGCCCGCACCGGTTTCCGGTGCGGGCGCCTCGTCGGTGCTCCCGGGTCCGGCGGGCGCGCGGTGCGCCCGCCGGAGCGGCGGATCAGGCCTGCTTGGCGGCCTCGATCTCGATGGTGATGACGATCTTGTCGCTGACGAGGAGCTCGCCGCCGCCCATCGCGGCGTGGAACTTCATGCCGTAGTCCTTGCGGTTGACGGTGGTGGTGGCGGAGAAGCCGGCCAACGAGGAGTCGCCGTCGACGGCGACGCCGTTGAACTCGGCCTTGAAGGTCACGGGCAGGGTCACACCGCGCATGGTGAGGTCGCCGACGAGGTCGAACTCGGCGCCGTCGAAGTTCTCGATCGCGGTCGACACGAAGGTCGCCTGCGGGTGCTCCTCGGCGAGGAAGAAGTCGCCGGACTGGAGGTGGCCGTCGCGCTGCTCGTTGCCGGTGGTGATCGAGGAGACGTTCGCCGAGGCCTCGACCCGGCTGTTCTCGAACTCGTCGGCGACGGTGATAGTGCCGGTGAAGTCGGTGAACTCGCCGCGCACCTTCGACACGCCGGCGTGACGGGCGACGAACCCGAAGTCGGAGTGGAGGGCGTCGAAGTTCCAGGTGCCGGGGGTGAGGTTGGTGGGCAGAGCAGTCATGGTGATCCCCTTTTTGGTTAAGTTTTTAACTACAAGTGCAAATCTAGTTGACACTTCAACTAGATGCAACCACGATCCCCGGGCAGGATGTATGAGCCTCGTCACGTCGAAGCACTGTGCAGTCATAGGTCGGCACGATCAGGTGCCTCAGGAGATGCCGGATGCGTGAGCCCGGACCGGCGGGCGATCGACTCCCGATGAGTCCCGAACAGGCAGATCGGGCGGAGAGCAGCGCGAGAGACACGAGAAGCGCGAGAGATGCCACCGGCCCGGCGCAAGGGCGGCGTGAATGCAGAATCCCCCGGTTCCGTCTCCGGAACCGGGGGATTCTCCCACTTGGTGGCGGGGGGAGGATTTGAACCTCCGACCTCCGGGTTATGAGCCCGGCGAGCTACCGAACTGCTCCACCCCGCGATGCGTTCTCAACTATACGTGAACGCCAGGTGACCACCAAATCGCCGGGAGGTGATCTGCCTCACCGCGTGGAGCGGCCCGGAACCAGCTCGCGCGATCAGCCCTCACCCTCGGCGGGCGCCTCGGTCGGGGCCTCCCCCTCGGCGGGCGCCTCGGCGTCGGCCGGGCCCTGCTCGGCCTCGAGCGCGCGCTCGAGCGCCTGGCGGAGACGCTCCTGCGCTTCGCCGTAGGCGGCGAAGTCGCCGTCCTGGAGAGCCCGGTCGGCATCCTCCATGGCCTGCTTCGCCTCGTCGAGGGCCTCCTGCACCGACTCGTCGGGGGCGGATGCTCCGGCCCCCTCCTCACCGGCACCGGTGCCCGCCTCGTCCTCGGTGGCCTGACCGGCCTTGTCGGCATCGCCGGCCTGCACACCGGAGTCGCCGCCGAACACCTGGTCGAGCGCCTCGTCAAGCGTCGGCGCGAAGCCGATCTCCTCGCCGAAGGCCACGAGCACACGCTGGAGCACCGGGTACGAGGTCTCACCCGCGGAGCGGACGTAGACCGGCTGCACATAGAGCAGACCGCCGGCCACCGGCAGCGTGAGCAGGTTGCCGTTCTGCACCTCGGACTCGCCCTGCCGCAGCAGGTTGAGGCTCGTCTGGATCTCCGGCTCGGTGTTGAAGTTGTTCTGCGCCTGGCCGGGGCCGGGGAACGTCGTGTTGCGCGGCAGCTGGAGGAGCCTGAGCTTGCCGTACTCCTCGCTCGGCGCGCCCTCCTCCGAGCCCGCATCCGCGGACGCGGCGAGGAAGCCGGTGAGGTTGTTGCGCGTCTGCCCGTTCGACTGCCGCGGGATGAACGACGAGGTCAGCGAGAACGACGGCGCCTCCTGGGTGGGCATCCGCAGCGTGAGGTAGTACGGCGGCTGCACGAGGTTGCGCTCGGCGTTGACCGTCGGGTCGAGCGGCTGGGTCCAGAAGTCCTGCCCGGTGTAGAACGAGTTCGAGTCCTCCACGTGGTACTGGGTGAGCAGGGAGCGCTGGACCTTGAAGAGATCTTCGGGGTAGCGCACGTGGCTCATGAGATCCGCGCTCATGTTCTCCACCGGCTGCACGAGGTCGGGGAAGATCTTCATCCACGTCTGCAGGACGGGGTCCTTCTCGTCCCAGGCGTAGAGGTCGACGGACCCGTCGAAGGCGTCGACGGTGACCTTGACGGAGTTGCGGATGTAGTTGACCTGCTGCGGTGGCAGCGCCTGGGTGGCGCCGGAGCGCTCGGTGTTCGAGTCCTGCGTCGCCTCCTGGAGGACCTGCGGCGTGGAGTACGGGTACTCCGGCGAGGTCGTGTAGGCGTCGACGATCCACTTGATCTTCCCGTCGATGACAGCCGGGTAGGGATCGCCGTCGACCTCGAGGAACGGCGCGACGCGCTGCACCCGCTCGCGCGGGTTCCGCTCGTAGAGGATCTGCGATTCGGGGTTGAGCGCATCGGACAGGACGATCTGCTCGTCCTGGAACTTGATCGCGTAGAGCAGGCGGTGGAAGAACGAGCCGACCGCCGGGCCGCCCTCGCCGGAGAAGGTGTTGTAGACCTGGGCCGAGCCGTCCTCGCCGTCGGCCGGGTAGTCGATCTCGCGCGGGTCCGAGTCCTCCGGCGCACCGACGATCGAATAGCGCGAGGAGCGCTCGCCGAAGTAGATGCGCGGCTCGTACTCGCCGAGCTCACCGGTGGGCGGGATGTTCGCCTCGAGGAACGCCGGCTGTCCGTCGTTGCCCTGCTGGTTGCCGTAGGCGGCGACGACGCCGAAGCCGTGGGTGTAGACGACGGCCTGGTTGAGCCACGAGGAATCCGCCTGGGAACCGGGATTGAGCTCGCGCAGCGCGATCACGGTGTCCTGCATCTGCCCGTCGATCTCGTACCGATCGACGTCGAGCTGCTCGGGGAAGCCGTAGAAGGGACGCTGCTGCTGGAGCTGGCGGAAGGTGTCGGAGACGAGGTTCGGGTCGAGCAGGCGCACCGAGGCGGCGGTCTCCGCGTCGGCCCGCAGCGCACCGGATTCCCCTTCGACCGTGGGGCTGTAGGGGATGACCTCGACGTCGTCGATGCCGTAGGCGCTGCGAGTGGCATCGATGTTGCGCTGGATGTATTCGTTCTCGAGGCTCTGCTCCGAGGGCTGCACCTGGAACTGCTGAACACCGGCGGGCAGACCGATGATCGAGATCCCGCCGAGCACGACGAGCATGATCACCGCGACCACGGACAGCTTCCACACGTTCGCGAAGGCGTTCGCGGCGAACAGCACCGCGACGGCCACGGTCGCGAGCGACACGATGAGCATCGCCGGGAGCGTGATGTTGTCCCCGGTGTAGGTGGCACCGGTGACGATCCCCGAGGTGTTGGTGAGGTTCTCGTAGCGCAGGACGAACAGCCGGCCGGCCTGCACGAGGAGGAGCAGCGCGGCGGTGATCGCGAGCTGCACGCGCGCGGTCCTGGTCAGGTGGAGACCGCGCTCCTCGCCGGGACGGATGCCGCCGAACAGGTAGTGGGAGACGACCGAGGCGATGAAGGCGAGCAGCGTCACCATGCCGAGGAAGTCGAGCGCCACCCGGATCACCGGGAGGACGAAGACGTAGAAGGACACGTCGTGGCCGAACTGCGGATCGGGAGTGCCGAAGGGAGTGGCGTTGAGGACCATGAGGGCCTGGGTCCAGGCCGCCGAGAGCGCGACGCCGCCGAGCAGGCCGAGCACGGCCGGCAGCGCGATCGTCATCATCCGGCGCAGCGGCTCGACGGCCTCGCGGTACCGGTCGAGGTTCTCCTGGCGCGGGGTGACGGGCGCGTAGACCGGACGGTTCCGGTGGGCGATCCGCAGGCAGTACCACACCGGCACCGCCATGACGAGGAAGCCGATGACGAAGAGGACGACCTTGGTGATCCACTCGGTGGCGTAGACGGAGAGCACGCCGAGCTGGTCGAACCACAGCACCTCGGTGTAGACCTGCGCGAAGATCACGAAGAGCACGAGCAGCACCGCGACCGCGATGAGGGTGAGCATGAGCGGTGAGGGCTTCTTCGGCTTCATGCCGGTCGAGCGGCCTCCTGGTGGGGCAGCGAAGGTCACGCGTGTCCTTTCCTAGCAGCGTCGGACATCAGTTGGCCGCGGCGTCCTGGCAGGACGGCAGGTTCCCGGTACGGTCCGCGGCGATGTCCTGCACCGCGGAATGAGCTTCTGAGAGGGTGCCGACGGCGACGACGGTGAGTGCGTCGGCACCCCGGGCGCCGAGCACCTCGGCGCAGTTGTCGGTCGGGGACAGGAAGAACTCGGCGCCCGACTCCGCGGCGGCGGACACCTTCTGGCGGGCGCCTCCGATCGGGGCCACGGTGCCGTCGGGGCTGATCGCCCCGGTGCCGGCGATCGCCCGGTCCCCGGTGAGGTTGCCCGGGGTGAGCTCGTCGATGATCGCGAGGGCGAAGATCGTCCCCGCCGACGGTCCGCCGATCCCCTCGACGTTGAAGGTGACGTCGAACGGGAAGTCGAAGGCCTGCGTCATCGTCACGCCGATCATCTTCTGGCCGTGCGCCTCCACGGGGGCGACCTCGACGTCGAGCGGCTCCCCGGCGCGCTCCAGGCCGAGGACGACCGTGCCCTCGGAGGCCCGCACGGCGTCGGCCACGGTCTGCGCGGCGGCCTCGTCGCCGCCGATCTCCGCGCCGTCGACGGCGGTGATGATGTCCCCCGGCTGCACCTGGCCGTCGGCCGCCGAACCGGGGACGACCTCGGCGACGGTGATGACGGAGCGGTAGTCGATGCCGAGCTCGCCGAGCGCGGCGGCCGTGGCGGTGTCCTGGGAGGAGGCCATCTCGGCGGCGTTCTGCCCGGTGACGTCCTCCCGGGTGGTGGTCAGCGGATAGTACGCCTCGGTCGGCACCACGGTGTCCTCGGCGCTGACGACGGAGCGGAGCACCTGGGAGGCGTTGAGGCTGCGGCCGGGCCCGCCGGCGACGGCGACGGTGAGGAGGTCGAGCGTGCCCTCGGCCTCGTAGGTCTCGGTGCCGGTGATCGTGATGAGCTCGTCGCCCTCGACGGGTTCGAGGGTGTTGACGACAGGCCCGGGCATCTGGATGAGATAGGGCACCGGGACGAGGGCCGCGACGAGCACGAGGAGATACGTGACGATCCCCGAGACGATGGTGCCGTCGGACCGCTTCCGGCGCGACCGTGCGGGCGCTTCGGGGCCGGTGACGGCAGGCTCGCTCACGCAGGGGTTCCTTTCGGTCTCGGCTCTAGTGAAGTGTAGGCCACGGCGATCGCGGTGACCCAATCGTGACCGGGTGCCGGCGCCCCTCGCCGCCCGGGCGGCGATTCAGCCACGGGCGGACACCGGCGATTCGCGCCCCCGGTTCGGAAGGTTTGACCAGCTTCGCTCGTTAGGCTTCTCAGCAGGCCCGTGGATCGCACGGGATCGCTCACCGCGCACAGCACAGCACCAGCGCCCCGCCCGTGCATGGCACGCGGCACGAGCGCACCGCGAGCAGCACCGACCAGCACATCAGTGGAGCCGAGGCTCCGCGGACGACCGAGGGAATGGCATGACCGACAAGAACCGCGAAGGCGACCAGCCCGACGACAACAACGACCCGCTCGGCAACATCTTCGGGATGCTCTTCGGTCCCGGCGGCCAGATGGGCGGTGCCTTCGGGCAGTCAGGTTCGGGTGGGCAGTCCGGTTCGGCCGGACAGGCGGGCCCCGGCGGCCTCCCGTTCGATCCGGCGATGCTCGGCGGCATCATGCAGCAGCTCCAGGGCATGCTCTCCGGCGGTTCGCAGACCGGGGGCATGCGCGCGGCCGAGCAGCACATCCCGCAGCCCGACCCGGAGGTCACCGACGAGGTCACCCGTGCCTCCCACGACGCGTTCCGCCTCGCGGAGCTCTGGCTCGAGGACGTCACGACCTCCGCCGTCGGCGTTCCGGAGGCGATCGCGCTGACCCGCCGCGAGTGGGTCGAGCAGACCTTCGAGGGCTGGCAGCGGTTGGTGCGGCCGATCCAGTCGAACATGTCCTCCGCGCTCACCGCGAGCATCGCCGAGCAGGCGCCCGAGGAGCTCAAGCCGATGCTCGCCGGCGCCGGGCAGATGTTCACCTCGATGAGCGAGTCGATGTTCGGCATGCAGCTGGGCGAGGCGCTCGGCGCGCTGTCGGGCTCCGTGCTCAGCGGCACCGAGTACGGTCTGCCGCTCATCAAGGGCAGCCGGCCCGCTCTCGTCGAGGCGAACATCACCGGTGCGGCCTCCGAGATCGGCGTCGAGGCCACCGAGCTGCGCATCCACCTCGCCGTGCGCGAGCTCGCACTCCTCTGGCTGTTCAAGCGCTCCCCCTGGCTCGCCGGCCACGTGGAGACCGCGCTGAGCAAGTACGCCTCCGGGATCGAGCTCGACCTCGATCGGATCCAGGGCATGGCCGGCTCGATCGATCCCAGCCGCATGCAGGAGATGAGCGAGGAGATCCGCCGCGGCCTGTTCGACCCGAAACCCACCGAGGCGCAGCAGCAGGCGCTCACCAGCCTGCAGAACCTCCTGTCGGTGATCGCCGGCTGGGCCGATGTCGTGGCCTACCGGGCGTGCGCACAGCTCGGCTCGCGCGACACCATCCGCGAGGCGCTCCGCGAGCGCCAGGCCACCGAGGGCGCTGCGGACCGGACCTTCGCCCAGCTCGTCGGCATGGACCTGCGCCCGGCCCGGCTCCGCGATGCCGCGGCGCTGTTCTCCTACCTCGAGCAGACCGAGGGGCCCGAGGCGCGCGACGCGGTATTCAACCACCCCGACCTGCTGCCGACGACGCAGGACCTCGACGACCCGCTGGGCTACCGCGAGCGTCGCAGCCAGGAATGGTCGACGGACTCCTCGATGGACGAGGCGCTCGCCCGACTGCTCGCCGACGAGGGTGCCGGTTCGTCAGGTGACGACGACACCGGTTCGCCGACCACCGGCCCCGCCGACGCAGCTGCCGCCCCGAGCACGGATGCATCCACCCCGGACGATGTCGATGCTTCCGCGGCCGGGGACGGCCCCGCCGACGGCGGCGACCCCGGCGACGGGGACGACGATCGTCCCACCGGCTCCACCCCTCCGCCCCCGTGACGCCCACCGGCGGCAGCGCCCCGGGGACCCGTACGCAGCTCGCGGCACGCGAGCTGCGCTCGTGGCCCGCGCCTGTCGACCGGATCGATGAGCAGGCTGCGGCCCGGGCCTTCCTCGCCTCGGCCGGGGCCGCCGCCCTCGACCGCGACGGCGGCCCCGAGCACTTCACCGCGAGCTGCGTCGTGTTCGACCTCGATGCCCGGCGCGTGCTCCTCCACCACCATCGCAAGGCCGATGCCTGGGGGCAGTTCGGCGGACACATCGAGGCCGCGGACCCCTCCCTGCGGGCCGCGGCCCTGCGGGAGTGCCTCGAGGAGTCCGGCCTGGCGCACGTCGACTGGTTCTCCCCCACCCCGATCGACCTCCATGTGCACGGCCTGCCCGCGGCCTTCGGCGCGTGCCGGGTGCACCGCGATGTCGTCTACGGCGCGTCGGTGGACGCAGCGGCGCCGGTGAGCGCCTCCGAGGAGTCGCTCGCCGTGGCATGGTTCGACCTCGAGGAGCTGCCGGAGAACATCCTGCCCGACCTGCCCGGCCGCCTGCCGGGACTGTTCGAGGCGGCACACTCCGCCCGCACCGTCGATGCGGGACGCTCCTGATCCGCTCCCTCGTGCACTGACCGATCCTGCTCACGGGTCCAGGTGCCGGTGCCGCGACTCGATCCCGGCGACCCACCTCGGTCCGGGCCCTGCGCCGTCGACCCGGCGGCGCTCCTCGGCCGCGGCGGCGCACCACGAACCCGGCAGCGCGACTCAGTCCCGGTGACGCGCAGAGGCCTCCGCCGCAGTCTCCCCGTAGGAGAAGCCGGTGAGGAAGACCTCGGCCCGGTCGGTGTCCGGGTAGCGGCGGGTGAGTGCGGTGAACGCCGCCGAGTGGTCCGGCACACGCAGGTGCGCGAGCTCGTGGACGAGCACCGATTCGAGGACCCAGCGCGGCACCTCGCGCAGCCGGTCGGAGACCCGGATCTCCCGGGTCGCCGAGGTCGCCGAGGCGAAGCGATGGCGCTGGTTCGTCACCCAGCGCACCGAGGCGGGCGCGATCCCGTCGTCGAAGCAGCGGTCGTTGAGCTCGGCTGCGAGGCGTTCGAGCTCGGCGTCGCCGCGGGGCGCGGTGCGGGCGCGCTTCTCCAGTCGCGCGATGAGCGAACCGATGTCACCGGCATGGCGGTCGACGTCGTACCGGGCGGGCACCGCGACGACGTACGAGCCGTGATCGCGGCTCACCGAGATCGTCTTGCGCCGGCGCGCCGACCGCCGGACCGTGATCGTGCCGTCCGCGAGTGCGGCGATGACCTCTCGTGCCTCCATACCACCACCCTAGAGTGCGCCGCTGACACGGGCCCGCCACGTGCACCGGGGCACCCCGGTCGGGTGCGGGGCCCCGGGCGCCGAACTTCCGGCGGAAATTTTCGCCCCCGCCCCTGTCCCCGCTCACCCAGCCCGCGACACGCCGCGCCCACCGGGGCGGATCGGGCACCCTCGGAATCTCGCGCGTTCCCGCATCCACACCGTCATCCACAGGCGCGGGCACACTCGTCAACAGCTGGCGCCGGCTTGTGCACAGGCGCAGGAGCACCCGGTGTTGACGGCACCGCGGGGGCCGCATAGTTTGAGGTGTCAGACCCCCGGAAAACCCGGGTTTCATGGGCAAGGGGAAGGCTCGTGAGATCCCGAGCGCGGCTGGGGGTCGACCACCCGGGCAGGGCCGGTCAGCTCCTGCGGATCATCGGATGCGCAGCGGCTCCGACCCTGCCCGGCCCCGGCCCGGGGCTCTCCCGCAGAGGTTATCCACAGGCGCGTCCGGGGGACTGTTCGCGCGCACCGCCAGTCGGTAGCCTCCGGGTCAGGAGGTGCATCAGCGGTGTATCAGCTCTTTCACTCGGTGCCGGTGGTCTGGCGCAGCGACCGGTGCGTACAGTTCGGGATCGACGAACCGATCCTCATCGACGGCCTCACCCCACAGGACACGGAGCTCATCTCCGTCCTCCGGATGGGGATCGGGATCGACGACTTCTTCGACCGGGCGGAGCATCTGGGAGTGTCCTCGGCCCGCGCCTCCTCCCTGCTCGCTCTCCTCGACGAGGCCGGGGTCCTCGTGCCGCTCGGCCCGGACGCGGGGCCGCGTCGCCCCACCGTCCACGTCGATCCCCTCGCCGCGAACCTCGGCGTCTCCCCCACGCAGATCGCCGCCACGCTCGCCGCCACCCCGGTGCTCGCGGCCGGCCCCTACGCCGAGGAGCTCCTCCCGGTGCTCGCGGCCGCCGGCTTCGACGCCCATCGGATCGGCCGGGCGGAGGAGTCCACCGGGTACCGCTCCCCGCTCGTCGTCCTCACCGGGGTCTGGGTGGAGGACGCGGTGTCGGCGGGATACCTCGTGGAGAACGGGATCGACCACCAGCAGGTCGTCGTCGGGCAGGCGCAGGCGACGATCTCCCACGTCATCGTGCCCGGCTCCACACCGTGCACCCGCTGCCGGGTCAATCTCCGCACCGAGGAGGACGCCGACTGGCTCCTCGCCTGGCGGACGCTGTGGAAGCAGTCTCCCCGGCCGGCGCGCACCGATCCGGTGCTCAGCTCCCTGGCGGTCGCCCACACCGCGCTCGTGCTGCGCAACCATCTGCTCGGCTGCACCCCGGTCCCCGTCGACGCCGTCGTCACCCTGCCGAGCGGCGCGGTGACGGAGATCGGCGTCGACTTCCACGGCGAGTGCGACTGCCGGATCCCGATCGCCGGACGGTTCCACGTCCCCGCCTGATCCCGCGCTCCCCCGGGCCTCACACCGAACCGGTGTGCGCCTCGACGAGCGCGATGATGTCCGCGCCGAACTGCTCGTACTTCACCGGGCCGATCCCCGGGATCCGGTCCATCTGCGCCGCCGTGCGCGGCCGCACCTCGGCAATCGCGTTGACGGTCGCGGTGGTGAGGATCATGTAGGCGGGCATCCGGAGCCGTTCCGACTGCTCCCGGCGCCAGTCGAGCAGCGCCACGAGCAGGTTCGCATCGACCTCGCCGGGGCAGTCGCCGCAGCGCTGCAGCTTCTGCTCCACCGCGGTCACGAGCGTCCTCCCGCAGCGCGTGCACCGCACCGGGGCCGTCCGCGCCCGCGGGTTCCGGGTTCCCGCACGCTGTCCGGCGGGCCGGGTGGAGGCCCCGTGCGCACCCTGCATCTCCCCGATGAAGCGCGAGGGCGAGCGCCGGGACCGGCGGCCCTCCTGACGTGCGAGCGACCAGCTCAGCGACAGCTCGGTGCGGGCCCGGGTGAGCGCGACGTAGAACAGCCGCCGCTCCTCGGCCACCGCCGCCGGCGTCGTCGCATAGCTGATCGGCACGAGCCCCTCGGACAGCCCGACGAGGTGCACGCTCTCCCACTCGAGACCCTTGGCCGCGTGCACCGAGGCGAGCGTGACGCCGTTGACGGGAGGCGCGAACTGGTGCTCCTGACGGTCGGCGAGGTCGCTGAGGAAATCCTGCAGGGGCACGGGCAGCTCCGACTTCTCCTGCATCGATGCGGCGAGCTCGACGAGGGCATTGAGCGACTCCCAGCGCTCCCGGCTCGCCCCGGCCCCGCTCGGGGGGCGCGGAGCCCAGCCGATCGCATCGAGCACCTCGCCGACGAGCTCGGGCAGCGGCCGCGGAGCCAGCCGGGCGGCCGAGGCGCGCAGCAGCGCGATCCCCTCCTTGACCTCGCGGCGGGCGAAGAACCGCTCTCCCCCGCGCAGCACGTATCCGACTCCCCGGGCTCCGAGCGCGTCCTCGAACGCGCGGCTCTGCCCGTTCGTGCGGAACAGCACCGCGATGTCCGAGGCCCGCCGGCCCCGGGAGATCTCCTCGGCGATCCGGGCGGCGACCGCCTCGGCCTCCGCCTGGTCGTCGGCGTACTCGGTGAACACCGGAGCCGGGCCGCTGCGCCCGGTGCTGCGGAGCACGAGCGGGGTGCGCCCGGTGTGGGACAGGACCGCGTTGGCCGCCTGCACGATCTGCTCGGTCGACCGGTAGTTGCGCACGAGCGAGATGCTCTGCGCTCCGGGCAGGCGCGAGGGCAGCCGCAGCAGGAAGGAGTCGGTGGCGCCGGCGAAGGTGTAGATCGTCTGCGCGGGGTCGCCGACGACGCACAGGGACTCGCGTCGCCCGAGCCAGCGCATGAGGAGGTCGTACTGGAGCGGGGAGACGTCCTGGAACTCGTCGACGACGAAGTGGCGGTACTGCTCGTGGACCTGCGCGGCGATGTCCTCCCGGGTGGCGAGGAGGCCGGTGAGCGTGAGCAGGATGTCCTCGAAGTCGAGGAGGCGCCGACGGGACTTGATCTCGCTGTAGGCGCGCATGATCTGCTCCATGCCGGCCGGGGTGATGCCCGGGGGCAGCTCGCGGTGCGCGGCCTGCGCCAGATAGTCGTCGACCGCGAGCATCGACACCGCGGCGTACTCGATCTCGGCGGCGACGTCGCGCACCACCTCCCGCTCGACCTCGAATCCCGCTTCGGCCATCGCGCGGGAGAGGATCCCCGCCTTCTGGCCCAGGAGCTCGGGGAAGGGTCCCTCGGCGAACACGTCCCAGAAGTACCGCAGCTGGCGCAGCGCGGCGGAGTGGAAGGTGCGGGCCTGCACCCCGGGCACTCCGAGTGCACGCAGCCGCGCCCGCATCTCGCCGGCGGCCTTCGAGGTGAAGGTCAGCGCGAGGACGTGGCGGACGGAGAAGGCGCCGGTGGCCGCTCCGTACGCGATCCGATGCGTCATCGCGCGGGTCTTGCCCGTTCCGGCCCCGGCGAGGACGACGAGCGGGCCGCTCACGTGCTCGGCGACCCGCCGCTGCTCCGGGTCGAGGTGCTCGAGCAGTGCGGCGGCGGCCGCCGGCTGCGCTGCGGTCATGCTCCCCCAGCGAGCCAGGCGGAGAGGATCTGCCCGGCGATCGAGACGTCGCCGGGCACCCACACGGTGCCGGCCGCGGTCTCCGCGGTGAGCTCCTCGCGGGTGAACCAGCGCACGCGGGTGATCTCGTCGCCGTCGGCACGGGTGTCGCGCGAGACGGCCTCCGCGGTGAAGCCGAGCATGAGTGAGGAGGGGAACGGCCACGGCTGCGAGCCGACATAGACCGGGCGCACGCAGTCCACCCCGGCCTCTTCCCAGACCTCGCGGATGACCGCCGCTTCGAGCGTCTCCCCGGGCTCGACGAACCCGGCGAGGAGGGAATAGCGGTCGGCCGGCCATTGGGCGTTGTTGCCCAGCAGGAGGCGCTCGGTGCCGTCCTCGTCGGTGTGCACGACGGCCATGATGACGGCGGGATCGGTGCGTGGGAAGTGCTCGCTGCCGGTCTCCGGGTCACGGCGCACCCAGCCTCCCACGGCCGGCCGGGTGGGGGACCCGTTGCGGGGCGAATGGGTGTGCGTGCGGTGCCAGTTGCCGACTGCGACGAGGCTGCAGGCGAGCCCGATGTCGAGGTCGTCGAGCTCGGTGGCGACATGGCGGAGGTCGAGCCAGGTGGGCTCCGTGACGTGGATGCCGGTGGTCGGTCCGTCGAGGAGGTCCTCGGCATCGCGTTCGCGCTCCGCGGCGAGCCGGGCGTCGACGGCCGAGCGGCCGGCGTCGTCGAGGTCGACGCCGATCCTGTCGGCGCCATCGGGGTCGATCCCGAGGTAGATCTGGGTGCCACCCTCCGGGACCTGGTCCGCGGTGACGGTGACGAGGTGCCCGGAGGCGATGAGCAGGTAGCCGCGATGGGCGAGGACGCCGCGCGTCCCGGGCCGGGCCCAGACCGCGGAGAGGTCGCCGTCCGTGCCGCGCGACAGGTGGTTGCGGCGCACGCTGCTGCGTGCCAGGCTGGCGGGCTCGAGGAGCGGCAGGGGTCTCATGGTGTCCACGATAGCGAACCGGACGGACACGGCCCGTCCTTCGGGTTTCCGGGTGCGGATCCGTGCGCCTCATCGCCAGGGCCGCCCTGCGGCGGTAGTTTGGAGGGGTGGAGACTCTCGACCTCAAGATCGCTGCCGCCACCGCCGGGATCCTCGACGGGTTCGAACCGCAGTCGTGGCTCGCGCTCGACGACCCGCGCGGCCACCGCGTGCTCGTGTCCGACGGCGAGCGCTCCGTCGTCGCCGTCCTCGTGCCGAGCGCAGGCGCGGAGGGAGCCGATGCGGAGGAGTACGCCGCCGCACTGCTCCGCGGGCTGCTGCCGGGCACCTCGGTGACCTTCCCGCAGATCCTGGGGCGGCTCGCGGTGCCCGCTGAGCAGTTCGACTCCCGCGGGGAGGAGATCCGGGTGTGCGCACCCCTGCCGGGCACGCCGGCCTCCACCGTCGCCTTCGCCGACTCCCCCGCCCTCGTGACGGCGCTCGCGGAGTTCCTCGCCGAGCTCCACAATGCCGACCCCGGGGACATCGCGGACTCCGGCCTCGCCGTGCTCGACAGCGCCGAGGAGCGGCAGCGGCTGCTCGATGCGCTCGACGCCGGAGCCGCCACCGGCCAGGTGCCCTCCGTCCTGCTCTCGCGCTGGGAGACCGCCCTGGAGAATGTCGCGACCTGGCGCTTCTTCCCGTGTGCCGTCCACGGCGGCCTGTCGGAGGACGCACTGCGCACCGAGGGTGGCCGGATCGCCGCGGTCACCGACCTGGGGCGGCTGCACATCGGCGACCCGGCCACCGACCTCGCAGCCGTCACCGCACTCCTCCACCCGGACGCGGTCGAGGAGTTCTTCGCCGTCTACCGCGGTCACCGCGCAGGCCCTGACCCGGGCCTGCGCACACGGGTGGAGCTCCGCTCAGAGCTCACCGCCCTCGACTGGCTCCTCGAGGCCCGCTGGGGCGGCGACGACGGCGAGATCGCCGATGCCGTCGCGCTCCTCGCCTCGCTCGCCGAGCTCACCGAAGCACCGGCCGAGGGGCATACCGGTCCCTACGGCGGCCCGGAGCCCGGGGACGCGCCGAGCGCTGTGCACGCGGAGCCCGCTGGTGTTCAGCCCGCGGCTGAGGAGTCCGCCGGCGAAACCACGGAACCGGACGCCGCTGCCGAGCCGGAGACGTACGCCGAGCCCGCGGCACAGTCCGAACCGAAGTCCGAGCCCCGGTCCGGCACCGACACGGACGCCGGGTCCGATCCGACAGCCGGCACCTCACCCCCGGCCTCGCGACGGACCGAGGTGCGCGCCGACGACGGCTTCCGTCCCGCCGCCCCGGTGACGCACGACATCGACGAGGAGTCGGCCTCGGCGGTCCCGACGCAGCGGATCACCGGCCCCGAGGACCGCTGACCCCATCACCCTCCCGGCCCTGCTGGCCTTCCTCGCTCTGCTGCGCGAGGTCGTCGGCGCCGGATTCGAGGGCGGCGACGAGCTCCGCGGCCCCGAGCAGGCGTGGAGCGCGCACCACCCGGTCGCTGCCGAGGAAGTAGAAGGCCGCGTCGATCGGGAGTCCGGCGTACTCCGGCATCCGGGACAGCGCGAGGGCGTAGACGGACAGCTGGACCGCCATGGTCCCGAGCTGCTCCTCCCCGGGCGCCCGCGCCGTCTTCCAGTCGACCACCCGCAGACCCTCAGGGGTGCGGAACACCGCATCGATCTTGCCGGGCACGTGGATGGCGGGGCCGTCGGCCCGCTCGAGCACGAGCTCGAAGGGGAGCTCGATCTCCGCGGGCTCGAGGCGGGCGAACTCCGAGGCCACGAATACCTCGGTGAGCTCGGCCAGCCGCCGCCGGGCCGCGCCGGACAGCGCGGCGACCGCCGGGTCGACGTCGACATCGCCGAGCGCGGCCTGCCCGTAGTAGTTCTCCACCCAGGTGTGGAAGGCCGTGCCCAGGCCGGTGGCCTCGTTCGGGGCGTAGGGCATCGGGCGGCGCGTGCTCGCGGCGAACCCGGCGGGATCGTCGAGGAACGCGACGATCCCCGTCGTCGACAGGCGCGCGGGGACGGCGAAGTCTGCGCCGCCTGCGGTCCGGGCCTCGTCGAGCGCGATCACCCGAGCGGCGAGCGCCCTGACCTCCGGGTCCGCAGCGGATTCCGCGAGGGACTGCAGGTCGGGGTGCTCCGCCCGGCGCGCGTCCAGCAGGTCGAGGTGGGCGCGCTGCTTCTCGAGGCGCGCGGTGTCGACGACCGGCCACGGGATGCCGGTGGTCGCGGCGGTCGCGCGCTCGCCGGGATCCTCGGCCTCCGGCAGCTCGCTCTCGTCGTGGCCGAGCACCTCCATCGCCTCGTGGAGGAACGGGGAGAACTCATTGGGTTTCGTGCGGGTCGTGTGCAGAGCACCGCCGAGCCACAGGCGGGCCTTGGCCCGGGTCACTGCGACGTAGGCGAGCCTGCGCTCCTCGATGAGGTGGTGCTCCTCGAGCCGCGGTCGGACGTTCGTCGCGAGCCACTCCTTGAATTCCGCGGGTGAGGAGCCACCGTGGGCCAGCAGATCGAGTGGCGGCAGCTTCGCCTGGTCGCCGCGCAGGGGGTAGGGCAGTGCCCCGGGGGCGAGCCACCCCTTCGTCTCCCGGAGCCCGGTCGGCAGGTCGCCCACCACGCAGTCGGGGATCGCGACCGCGTCGAACTCGAGGCCTTTGGAGGAGTGGATCGTCATCACCGTGACCGCCGTCGGGTCCGGCTCGCTCTCCGGGTTCGCGAGCGCGTCCTTCGACTCGAGCACCGTGACCCAGTCGAGGAAGGTGCGCACGGTGCCCTCCGGGTGCTGGGCGGAGTAGTCGAGGGCGAGGGAGACGAAGGCGTCGAGCGAGGCGCGGTGCACCTGAGCCGCGGCGGCGGGCAGCGCGTCGACCTCGGTGTCGATGTCGAGCTCGCGGATGACCTCGCGGACGAGCCCGGGGATCGTCGTCGTCGACCGCCGCAGGGTGCGCAGGGCTGCGGCGAGCCGGGTGATCCTGCGCAGTGCCGCCGGAGACAGCCCGGTGGCCCGGGCATCAGCCTGCGCGCCGGTGGTGAGGAGGTCGTCGATGCCCTCGACGAGGGTGATGTCCTCGATCTCCGGCGCCGGTTCCGCGTCGCCGGCACCTCCCGGGCCCGGAGCTCCGACGGCCTCGGGCCCGGCGGGCGACAGCCGCTCCCGGAGGCGGCGGCTGCGGTGTCGGGTGAAGCGGTCGAGGGCGGCGATGTCGGATACACCGAGCCCGCAGACCGTACCGCTGAGGAGCCGCATGAGGTGGTCGCCGGCACCGGGGTCGACGAGCGCCTGGAGGGCGCTGTGCGCGTCTGCGACGAAGGGGTCGTCGAGCATACCGGTGGATCCGGCGATGTGGACGTCGAGCCCGGCGGCGGTGAGCGCGTGGGCGACGGGGGGGAACTGGCTGCGCTTGCGGCACAGCACCGCCCGCGTCCGGGTAGGCGTCTCCTTCCCGATCTCCACCATCCACCGCGCGAGCCCGGCCCATTGGTCGGTGCCGTACTTCGGATCAGGATCACCGCGGGTGGCGGAGATGTCGACGCGACCGGGTCCGGCTTCGGGGCGGGCGGTGAGCGCGTCGTCCGGATCCGCGTCCGGCAGCGCGGCGGCGAGCCGGTTCGCCACGGCGAGGACCGCGACGTCATTGCGCCAGCTCGTGCTCAGCGTGAGCGAACGGGCGGGTGTGCCGTCCGGGGAGCGGAAGTGGAGCGGGAACTCCCCGATGTTGCGCGCGCTCGCCCCGCGCCAGCCGTAGATCGACTGCCGGGGGTCGCCCACCGCCATCACGGGCAGGCCGGCGAACACGGTGCGGAGCAGCTCGAACTGGGAGTCCGAGGTGTCCTGGTACTCGTCGAGCATGACGACGCTCCAGCGCGCGCGCTCGATGCCGCGCACGGCCGGCACCTCGGTCATGATCCGGTGGGCGAAGGCCACCTGGTCGGAGAACTCCATGGCCGAGCCGGCGCGCTTGAGATCGAGATAGCGGCGGGCGAGGACCGCGACCCGGCGCTTGTGGGCGAGCGGGAGGACGGTGTCCGGGCCGAGGCCGCCCCCGGCGAGCAGATCGATGAGCTCGAGGCGCGCGGGATCCGCTGTGCGCGCCCGGCTGCGCGGACCGGCGGGGACCTCGCCGAGCCCGGCGCGGGCGGCGAGCGCAGTCGCCTCGTCGATGAGCTGTGCCTTGTCCTCCTTGGGGATCCTCTTCCGGCGGATGGCGTCGAGATGCGCGGTGAAGGCCTCCCCGGTGAGGAACGCATCGAGGCAGTCGTCGAGGTGGTCGATCACTGCTTCCGGGGTCTGCAGGTGCTCGTTGATCTGGGAGGAGAGGCCCAGGATCTGGTCGATGACCGTCGAGCGGGCGACGTTCGGGGGGATCTCCCGGTCCGTCGCGGCGTCGACGACGGTGCCGGCGAGCTCCATCGCGTCGGCGATGTCGAGCAGTCGGGACTCCGGTTCGACGCCGATCCGCACCCCGTGGTCGGACACGATCCCGGCGGCGAAGGAGTTGTACGTCGTCACGGTGGGGACGTCGAGCCCGGGCAGGTCCGTGGTGCCGCGCCGGTCGCCTTCCGCGTCCCGGAAACGGTGGAGCAGCCGGCGGACCCTCTCGTTGAGCTCCCCCACGGCCTTCCGTGTGAAGGTGAGGCCGAGGATCGACTCCGCGTCGACGATCCCGTTGGCCACGAGGTAGACGACGCGCTGGGCGATGACGGTGGTCTTGCCCGAGCCCGCTCCGGCGATGACGACGGCGGTGTCGAGCGGGCCCTCGATGATCCGCTGCTGCTCCTCGGTGGGCGGTTCGACGCCGATGATCTCGGCGAGTCGGAGGGCGGTGTAGCGCGGTGCGGTGGGGCTCATGCGTCCTCGGCTCCTGCAACTGGTGCGCCGGCGAAGGCCGGGCACGATGATCTCACCGGACAGCTGCGGCAGATGTCCGGACTCGGGGTGGCGACGAAGCGCGCCGAGCGCATGCCCTCGGCGATGCCTCCGACGAGGGTTTCCGCCCAGGCGGGGTCCGCGGCGTCGTCGAGCGCCGGCTGCTCCCGGGTGGTCGGCTTGGTATTGCGCAGGTAGACGAGCTCCGCCCCGGCGGGCTCGCCGTCGACGCGGGTGCCGTCGGCGCGCTCGGCGCCCCCGGCCCGCAGTGCGAACTGGTAGACCCCGAGCTGCGGGTGCGTGGTGCCGTCGGCGCGGGACACGATGGTCTTCCCGGTTTTGAAGTCGACCGGGCGCACACCGTCCGGGGCACCCGCACGCCCGGGGATGATCTCGAGCCGGTCGATCCGGCCGGTGATCCGCCAGGGCGCACCCGGGGCGCCCTGCGGGGCCGCTGCGTCGACGCCCACCTCCACGGCGACCTCGAGACCCGGGCGCTGCTCGAACGACTCGCGCAGGTACCGGTCGAGGTTCTCCACCATGCGCCGCCCAGTCGCGTACTCGCGGTCGCGCTCCCATGCGGCGTCGAACGCGATCTCGGCGAACCCCTCGTCGAAGTCCGCGATCATGTCCGCGAAGCCGCCACGGGGGTGGGTTTCGGCGATCGCATGGATGAGGGTGCCGAGGCTCTGCGCCCGCGAGCTCGCGGTTCGGCCGCCGTGCCGGGTGAGGAACCAGCGCAGGGCGCAGGAGGTGAAGTCCTCCGCGGTGGAGGGGGAGATCCTGGGTTCGTCGTCCGGCCCGAGCAGCGGGGTCGACGTCGTCACCTCCTGCCAGGCCGTCCAGTTCTCCGGGGCGGCCTCCGCCACGCCGTGCGCGGCGAGCGCGTGGAGGAGGTCCGCCCACTCCTCGGTGTCCGCGCCGGAATCCGCCGCTGCCACGAAGCGGCTGCGGGCGCGGGCGGCGGCCTGGCGCGCGCTCACCGGGAGGAGGTCCGATACGGCACTGCCGTCCCCGCCCACGTCCGCACCGGCATCCGGGCCGTCATCGAGAGGAGCGGCGGGAGCGGTGAGCTCCTCCACCGCGGGGTGGGCCGCCACGGTATCGAAGAACGCGCTCGGCGAGGTGTCGCCGTCCTCGAGAGCCATGACGACGAGTTCGTCGGCGGCGCGGGTGATCGCGCTGAGGAACAGCCGGCCCTCGTCGACGATCGTCGCACGGCGCCGGCGGGCGTACTCCGCGCCCGGGTCCGGGTCGGGCTCTCCTCCGGTGAGGCCGAGCAGGAGGGCCTCGGTGGCGAACATCGAGCCGCGCACACGGGGGTCGGGCCACTGCCCCTCGTCGACGTCGACGACGACGACCCGGGAGAAGCTCCGGTGGGCCAGTGCCGCCGGTGAGTCGACTGCCACAGCAGCCTGCGTGCGGCGGGCGGCGAGCGAATCCTGCGCGAACTCCTGGTCGGCGACGAGGGCGGCGAAGGACCGCGCCCGCAGCGACTCCCGGTCCGCGAGGTCGTCCCCCAGCTTCTCCGCCAGGGAGATCAGGCGCAGGACCGCGTCGAGGCGGTCGTTGATCGGGTCGCCGGGGCTGCTGAGCGCCCGCGCCCGCCACGCCCGGGCAACCCCGGTGGCCTGCCAGAGCCGCCACACCGCGGTGTGCGCGTCTGCGTCGGCGGAGTCTGCGGCGGTGTCGAGGACCGTCGCGAGGGTCCGCAGCGGGTCGGGCAGCTGCGCCGGCGGCAGCTCCTGCAGGGCGCGCACGAGCACGGAGCGGTGCGGTGCAGAACGTTCCCCGCCGTCGTCCGGAGCGCCACCCGCACGCCGTGACAGGAGGACGGCGGCCTCCCGCTCGAGTCCGCGCAGCGCGACCGGATCGACGCCGAGATACGGACCGGTGAGGAGTTCGCGCACGAGCCCGTCGAGGGCGTCCGGGTCCCCGAGATCGACGGTGAGGGCCCGGAGCAGCGGGGCGGTGGCCGGGTCGGTGCGCAGCGGGAGCTCGACGGCACCGACCGGGATCCCGAGGTGCCCGAGCTCCTGCCGGAGTGCGGCCGCGGTGCCAGAGGTGCGTCCGATGACGGCGATGTCGGACCAATCCGTCCCGACGTCGTGGAACCACGTGCGCAGCAGTGCGGCCACGGTGCGTGACTGCTCCGCCGCGGAGCGGGAGAGCGCCACCCGCACGCGGGAGCCCCCGTCCGGTGCGTCAGCCGCCGCGCGCGGGACGTGGCCGCGCGCGAGGTCCGTGGAGATCCGCCGCGCGAAGTCCTGGGACACCGCGGCGATCGCCCCGGCGCCGCGCACGTGCCCGGCCGCGGCCTCGAGGACGATCGGCCGATGGCCCGCGGGTCCGGCGATCGCCGGGGCGCCGTGGGCGGTCACCGCGGCGACGACGGAACCCGAACCGCCCCGGAAGCCCTGGGTGCCGGTGTCCGGGGAGGCGGCGACGGCGATCCGAGTGCCGAGGTCGCGCAGCCCGCTGAGGACCGCGACGGCGGCGTCGGGGAGGTCCTGCGCCGCGTCGACGAGCACATAGCGCGGGACGATCTCACCGGAGAAGCTCCACCGCCGACCGGCGACGGTGCCGGCGTCGCGCTCCTCCCGCAGCACCGCCGCGGCCTCGGCGAGGACGGCGGCGGTGTCGACACCGCCGAACACCGGCACCGCGAGCTGGTCCTCGTAGTCCTGCAGGACCTGGGCGACGGCGGTCCACTCGGGGCGACGGGCCGCCTGTGCCGCGGCGAGCACGTCCGCGGGCGCGAAGCCGCGCTCCATCACCCGGTTGAGCACTTCGCGGAGCTCGTCGCGGAAGCCCGCGGCGCGGCGCACCTCGGCGGTCATGTGGGCGGGCCACGCCGGCGGTGCCGCCCGGCCCTCCTCGTATCCCTCGAGGAGCGTGGCGAGCAGCGCATCCTGGTCCGGCCCGGACACGAACTTCGTGCCGGCGCCGTCACGCACCGCGGCGTGGGCGGACACGATCCCGAAAGCGAGCGAGTGGATGCTCCGGGCGGCCGGGGCCGTGCGCACCCGCTCCGGGTCGAGTGCGATCCGGTCGCGCAGATCCGTGGCGTGGTCCCGAGTGGGGGTCAGCACGAGCGTGTCGTCCGGCCCCGTCCCCGGCAGCGCCGCGAGCCGGGCGTGGACGGCGAGGAGCAGCGCGGTCTTTCCGGTCCCGGGAGCGCCGACGACGCTGACCGCCTGCCCGGCGGCCAGCGCGGCGGCGAGCGCCGCGGGGTCCGCGCCGCTCCCGGCAGCCGCTCCCGGCGCGCTCGGCAATGCTTCCGGCCTTGCGTCGGCCGGTGCGCCGGCCTGCGCTTCCGAGGGTGTGCCCGACGGTGATGTTCCCCTGCTCGTTCCCATGCCGCCCATTCCATCACGCGGCACGGACACGGGTGTGATCTCCACGACTTGTACTCTCTGGTCTGGACATTTGCCTTTGGGTCAGCGATTCTGGCGATAAACTGAGAGGATGACGACATCTCAGAGAATGCCCCAGGCCCAGCGTCGGGACCAGCTGGTCGCGGTGGCCACCGAGGTCTTCTCCCGCTCGGGATACCGCACGGCTTCGATGGATGCCGTCGCGATCGCCGCCGGGGTCTCGAAGCCGGTCCTCTACCAGCACTTCGACTCGAAGCAGTCCCTCTACCTCGCCGTGATCGATGCCGCCAACGCGGTCTTCGATTCCGTGCTCACCGGGGCGCTGCACTCGAGCGATGACAACGAGGAGCGAGTGGCCGCGGCGATCTCGGCCTACTTCTCCTTCGTCACCGATCATCGGTCGGAGTTCCTCATCATCGCCCGCGCCGATTCCTACGAGCCCGGCGCGGTCAAACGTGCGAGCAGCTCGACCGATCGGGCCGCGATGTGGATCGCCGAGCTTATCGAGCGCAAGTCCGGCGCCACGACCGCCGAGGCGAAGCTCCTCGCCGTCGCGATCACGAGCATGGCCGAGGCCGCCGCGCTCCAGCTCGCGGAGACCGCCGAGTTCGAGGCCGACGCCGCCGCCCATCTGATCTCCGGAGTGCTGTGGAACGGCGTGGGCTCGCTGCCCGACTCCGAGGAGGCCGAGGCCGGAGGGGGCTCCGCCGCTCCCGTTCCCGCGGACTAGAGTGGTCCCGGACCCACCCCCGAGCGCGGAGCCGACCGGCTGCGCCGGAATCGATGAAGGAGACCCATGGAGATCAGGATCGGCGTGCAGAACGCCCCCCGCGAACTCGTGCTTGAGAGCACCGCGACGGCCGACGAGGTCAACGAACAGGTGAAGGCGGCTCTGCAGGACGGTGGCATGCTCAGCCTCGCGGACGCCAAGGGTCGGCAGGTCTTCGTGCCCGCCGCCGCCCTCGCCTACGTGGAGACCGGCGAGGAACAGCAGCGCCGCGTCGGGTTCGGGGTGGGCTGAGACGTCGCCCCGGGCGTGAGCTCCGGTCAGGCGACGAGGTCGAGCGCGGCCATCCTGCGCGAGTGATTCGTCATCACCCGCTGCGCGATCGCCGAGACGGCCTCGTCGTCGACCGCAAGGTCGAAGGCCGTGATGAGGTGCCGGCCGCGCACGAGCGCCTCCCCGACGAGCCGCCGCCCCCACAGCGCCAACCGGGAGGACAGCTCCGGCTGCTCGGCGATGGCGCGGGCCAGCCGGCTGCGGAGGTGATCGGCCTGCCGTGTATCATCGAGTACGGCAGTGGCCACCCGTTCGCTCGTCTCATCGAGATTGACCAGGGCCGCGCGATAGAAATCTCTGTTGATCCCGTCGAAGACGTACCCCTTCATGAGGCTTTCGTACCAATCACGCGGCCGGGTGCGTTCCCGCAGCGCGGTGAACGACGGTTCGACGCCCTCCATGAGTTCCGCGATGTCCCCGCCGAGCGCCTCGACGCGAGCGGCGAGCGCCTCGTAGTGGCTCAGGGCGACGCCCGCGACGGCGATGAGATCGACCCGGTCCCGGATGCTCGGGGCCGCCTGCGCATCGGCGGCGGCGCGTTCGACGGACGTGAGCTCCCCGAAGGCGAGGATCGCCAGGGTGGTCGACCGGACGTCGGCGGGCAGGGCGGCAGCAGACATGCGGACAGCCTACCGCGACGCACCATGACAGAACGTGCTCCTGCGGGAGCACCGTGAGGAGCACAGCAATGACAGAGATCGCAGCCGAGACCATCGACGTCGAGGACGTCGAGACTCCCCCGGAGCAGACCTTCGCCGACCTCGGGGTCGCCGAACCGATCGTGGCCGCACTGGCCGAGTCCGGCATCACCACCCCCTTCCCCATCCAGGCGCTCACCCTGCCCGTCGCGCTCACCGGCGCGGACATCATCGGGCAGGCGAAGACCGGCACCGGCAAGACCCTGGGCTTCGGCATCCCGCTGCTCCAACGCGCCGTCGGCCCCGACGAGGGTGCCACCCAGATCGAGGGCCGCGCCCCGCAGGCCCTCGTCGTCGTCCCCACCCGTGAGCTCGCGCAGCAGGTCGCCGAGGACCTGCGCACCGCCTCGACGAAGCGGAACCTGTCGATCATCACGATCTACGGCGGCAAGGACTTCGACCCCCAGCTCGCCGCGCTCCGCGCCGGCGTCGACGTCGTCGTGGGCACCCCGGGCCGTCTGCTCGACCTCTACGGCCGCCGCGCGCTGCGCCTCGACCGGGTCAACACCGCGGTGTTCGACGAGGCCGACGAGATGCTCGACCTGGGATTCCTGCCCGACGTCGAGCGGATCGTCGATGCGCTGCCCGCGCACCGCCAGACGATGCTGTTCTCCGCCACCATGCCCGGTCCGGTGATCTCGCTCGCCCGCCGCTACATGAACCGGCCCACCCACATCCGGGCGCAGGATCCCGACGACCACACGAAGACGGCGAAGAACACCAAGCAGTACGTCTACCGGGCGCACGCGATGGACAAGAGCGAGATGGTCGCCCGCCTGCTCCAGGCCGAGGGCCGGGAGCGCACGATCATCTTCGCGCGCACCAAGCGCACGGCCGACCGGCTGGCCGAGGAGCTCGTCGACCGCGGCTTTAACGCTCGGCCGCTCCACGGCGACCTCAACCAGCAGATGCGCGAGCGCGCCCTCAAGGCGTTCCGCGAGCACAAGGTCGACGTGCTCGTCGCCACCGATGTCGCCGCCCGCGGCATCGACATCGACGACGTCACCCACGTCATCAACTACCAGTGCCCCGACGACGAGAAGACCTACGTCCACCGGATCGGCCGCACCGGTCGCGCCGGCAACACCGGCATCGCGGTGACCTTCGTCGACTGGGACGACATGCCGCGCTGGCGCCTCATCAGCAAGGCGCTCGACCTCGGACTCGACGAGCCGGTGGAGACCTACTCGACCTCCCCGCACTTCTACGAGGACCTCAGGATCCCGGCGGGCACCAAGGGCCGACTGCGTCGCCGCAAGCCCGCCGCCGGCCAGGAGGTCGACGGGGAGACCGGGGCCGAGGTGCCCCGCCGCAGCGGCTCCCGGCCCCGTTCCTCCGAGGGCCGCGGCGATCGCTCGCGCGACGGCGGTCGAGCCGGCGCCGAGCGCTCCGGCGACTCCGCCGGCAGCGGGGACCGTCCGCGCCGCAACCGCCGGCGCACCCGCCGCGGCAAGCCGCAGGGCCGTGCCTCGCGCGCCGAGGGCGGCCGCGAGGGCTGAGCGCCCGCGCCGCTCCCCTGCGGGCGCAGCATCGTCAGCACAGCACCGCGCACCGGGCCGGTGATCCCCACGGATCACCGGCCCTCCGGCATTCAGGCGTCGATGAGCGGCACGCCCGAGGTCACCGCGACGAGCCGCTCGAGCATCTCCGGGTCCGTCGTGTGCTCGGCGAGCCGGTTGGGTTTGCCGGTGCCGTGATAGTCGCTCGAGCCGGTGACGAGCAGGCCGTGCGCCTCGGCGGTCGCCCGCAGCGCCACGCGCGCGCTCGGCGGATTGTCGCGGTGGTCGACCTCGAGCCCGTCGAGACCCGCCTCGACCATCGCGCGCACCCCGGCGTCGGGCACCGTGCGGCCGCGCAGCGACGCCCGCGGGTGGGCGAACACGGCCGCGCCCCCGGCTTCGTGGACCATCCGGATCGCCTCGATCGGGGAGATCGTCGGCAGCGACACGTAGTACTTCGAATGGGAGGACAGCAGCCCGGCGAAGGCCGCCGAGCGGTCCTCGACGATGCCGGCGGTGACGAGCGCATCGGCGATGTGGGGGCGGCCGATCGTCGCCTCGGCACCGGCCTGCTCGAGCACGGATTCCCAGGACAGCGGGAAGTCCTCGGCGAGCCGCTCGACCATCGTGCGGGTCCGGTCGAGGCGCGCCCGGCGGGCGTCGGCGACGGCCGCGGTGAGCTCGGCGGCGGCCGGGTCGTGGAGGTAGCTCAGCAGGTGGACGCTGATCCCGTCGTACCGGCAGGAGACCTCCATCCCGCGCACGAGTGCGATCCCGGCGGCCTGCGCGGCGCGCACCGCCTCGTCCCAGCCGGCGGTGGTGTCGTGGTCGGTGAGGCCGAGCACGGCGACCCCGAGCTCCGCGGCCTCCTCGACGAGCGCGGTCGGGCTCTGAGTGCCGTCGGAGAAGCGCGAATGGGTGTGGAGGTCGATCGCCATGACTCCGATTGTAGGGCTGTCCGCACGGCCCGTCGCTCCGCCCTCCCGCCTCTGACCGGCGATTTCACCCCTGGACCCGAACGTCTCCCCCACCCCTAGACTGGAGACATGACGACCGAGGAATCCGCACCCGCCCCCGCCCCGTCCGACCCGCCGCTCGAGGAGCGCGTCAACACCCGCTCCCGCCGCCCGCAGTCGGCGGCCTTCCGCGACTTCATCGCCTCCGGCTGGGACCGCACGAGCGCCGGCGACCCGACGCCCCTGCCCGCATCCGCCTGGACGCCGGCGCGGCGTGCGGCGGTCTCGGCCCGTTTCCCGGGCGAGCGCCTGGTGATCCCGGCCGGCAATCTCAAGGTGCGCTCGAACGACACCGACTACGTCTTCCGCGCCCATTCCGCCTTCATCCACCTCACCGGCCTCGAGACCGACTCCGAGCCCGATTCGGTGCTCGTGTTCGAGCCCACCGACGACGGCCACGAGCAGACCTTCTACTTCCGGCCCCGGGCCGGCGCGGACACCGAGGAGTTCTTCTCCGACGCCCGCTACGGCGAGTACTGGGTGGGTCCGCGCGAGGACCTGCCGACGATGGAGGCGAAGCTCGGCATCGCCTGCCGTGACATCCGCGAGGCGCCCGAGGCGATCGCCAAGGACCTCGGCTCCGTGTCGGTGCGCCTGCTGCGCGGGGCGGACACCGTGGTCGAGGCGCAGATCGAGACCGCCCGCACCCAGGTCGCCGCGGACCTCGAGGTCTCCCGCGCCGGCGACGACGAGCTCGCCCAGCACCTCTCCGAGATGCGTCTCATCAAGGACGAGTACGAGATCGGCGAGCTCCGCCGTGCCGTCGACATCACCCGCGCCGGCTTCGACTCCGTGGTCGCGAGCCTGCCGCGCGCGCTCGCCCACACCCGCGGCGAGCGGGTCATCGAGACGGCCTTCGCGCTCGCCGCGCGCGCCGACGGCAACGGGGTCGGGTACGACACCATCGCCGCGGCAGGCGATCACGCCTGCACCCTCCACTGGATCAAGAACACCGGCGCGGTGGCCCCCGGAGACCTCGTGCTCGTCGATGCCGGGGCGGAGGCCGATTCGCTCTACACCGCCGACGTCACCCGCACCCTGCCGGTGTCGGGCACCTTCACCCCGGTGCAGGCCCGGATCTACGACGCGGTCCTCGAGGCCGCCGATGCCGCGTTCGCCGTCGCCGCCGAGCACGTCCACCGGACGGTGCGCTTCGGCGAGGTCCACGACGCCGCGATGCGGGTCATCGCCCACCGGCTCGCGGACTTCGGCCTGCTGCCGGTGAGCCCGGAGGTGGCGCTCGCCCCGACCGGGCAGCAGCACCGCCGGTGGATGGTCCACGGCACCAGCCACCACCTCGGTCTCGACGTCCACGACTGCGCGCAGGCGCGCGCGGAGATGTACCTCGGGGCCGAGCTGCGCGAGGGCATGGTGTTCACCATCGAACCGGGCCTGTACTTCAAGGTCGCGGACATGCTCGTGCCCGAGGAGTTCCGCGGGATCGGCGTGCGGATCGAGGACGACGTCCTCGTTACCGCGGACGGCGTGGAGAACCTGTCCGCCGGGTTCCCCCGCACCCGCACCGAGGTCGAGGCCTGGGTGCAGGGCGCGCAGTGAGCTCCCCCGATCTCCCCCTGGGCACGCTGCGCCGCGGGCGCGGCGTCCTCGAGGTCGCCGGGGTCGCGCTCGGCCACACCGCGCACACCGGGGAGGGCCGGCTCACCGGGACCACCGTGATCGTGCCCCCGCCCGGCACCCTCGCCGGGGTCGACGTGCGCGGCGGCGGACCGGCGAGCCACGAGACCGACATCCTCTCCCCCGGCACGCTCGGCTACGGCGCCGACGCCGTCGTCCTCACCGGCGGCAGCGCGTTCGGGCTCGTCGCCGCCCACGGGGTGCAGCGCGGGCTTCGTGCCGACGGCCGCGGCTTCCCCGCCCCCGGGCTGCCCGGCGTCACCGTGCCGATCGTGCCGGCCGCCGGGATCTTCGACCTCGGGCGCGGCGGCGATCCGGCCGCTCCGCCGGTCGAGGAGGACGGCCTGGCCGCCTACCGCGACGCCCGTGCCGAGCAGCCGCACCTGCGCGGCTCCGTGGGCGCCGGCGTCGGTGCCTGGACCGGGCGCGGACTGCTGCGCGGCGGCCTCGGGCAGGCGTCGATCACGACCCCCGCCGGGCACACGGTCGCCGCGCTCGTCGTCGCGAACCCGATGGGAGGCGTCCTCGACCCCGCAGGCCGCCTCCACTGCGCCTCGGTGCTCGCCCGCTACGGCATCGGCGTGCCGCAGGCGCACGGCCTGCGCGCACGGTTCACGGAGTTCCACGGCGGGACCGGGGATCCCGGTGGCGGCGATGGGGGCGGGGATCCCGGTGGCAGCACCGGGAACGGCGGCGCGGAGAGCGCCGGCGCCCGCAATACGACGATCGCGTGCATCGTCACCGATGCCCGCCTCGACGCCGCGCAGACGACACGCCTGGCGCAGTCGGCCCACGCCGGCCTGGCGCGGGCGATCCACCCCTCGCACACCTTGTTCGACGGCGACGCGGTGTTCGCGCTCGCCACGGGTGAGCGCGCGCTCGACGATCCGGAGGCCGCCGCGCTCGTCGAGCTCAACATCGCCGCCGCTGACGTCCTGTCGGCCGCGATCGTCGACGCGGTGCTCAGCGCCGAGCCGGACACCGTGCCCGGCCGCGTCACCGCCGCCGGCGTGCCCGCTGCCCCGGCGCTCGTCGAGGTCGACCCGACGACCGCGGAGGCCTGGCGCGCACTCCCCTGAGGTCGCCCCCGCGTCGGACTGTGTCCCCTCGTCGAACTGTGCCCCCTCATCGAACTGTGCCCCCTCATCGAACTGCGCGGTATCCGAAGGCAGGCGCGCAATTGCGCGCTCGGAATCGGATACCGCGCAGTTCGCTCACCGGTTCAGCGGCGGGAGAGGATCTCGCGGGCCTCGTTCACCCGGGCCGGCGGGCACACGATCTCGTAGGTGCCGGCGATGACCTGCGGCCGGAGCATGACGGAAGCCTTCTTGCGCCCGAGCGCCTTGACGAGGATGCCCCAGAGCATGCCGAAGCCCACGCCGATGACGATGCCGGGCAGCAGGGCCCCGGAGGTCAGCGATTCGTTCCCACCGAACAGTGCGAGGAGGAGGCCGATGAACAGCCCCATCCAGGCGCCGGTCAGCGCTCCTCGGCCGGCGGCCGCGGCCCACGTGAGCATGCCCGTCACCTGTTCCACGATCCGGACATCGGTGCCGACGATCGACAGGGAGGCCACCGGGAAGCCGTGCTGGGCGAGGAACTGGACCGTTCCGTTCGCCTCGTCATGGGTGCGGTAGGAACCGAGGACCTCGCCCACGGGGAGCTGCATCGATGGTTTCGCCATGGGGTCCAGTATGGCCGAAGCGACTGGCGTAGTCTTGTGGGGTGAGTGGTTCAGCTGATCGCGTCTTCGTCGCCCGCCTGGCCTCCACCGCGGTCTTCGACCCTCTCGGCGATCAGGTGGGGCGCGTGCGCGATGTCGTCATCGTCTACCGCGCCACCATGCGCCAGCAGCCCAAGGCGATCGGCCTCGTCGTCGAGGTGCCCGGTCGCCGCCGCGTGTTCGTGCCGATGGGCCGGGTCACCGGGATCGCCGCCGGCGCCGTCATCACCACCGGCCTGGTGAACATGCGCCGCTTCGAGCAGCGCCGCTCGGAGACCCTCGTGCTCGGCGAGCTCCTCGACCGGCGCCTGCGGCTGCGCTCCGACGGGACGGCCGTGCAGGTCGAGGACGTCGCGATCGAGCAGCAGCGCAACCGCGAGTGGGAGGTCACCCGCCTGTTCGTGCGCCGCGTCACCGACCGCCAGGGCACCTTCGGCTTCCGCCGCCGCGGCGAGACCCTCCAGGTCGACTGGTCCGAGGTCGACCACCCGATCGACTCCGCCGTCGACCAGGAGGCCACCCAGCTCATCGCCGCGTACCAGGGCACCAAGCCCGCCGACCTCGCCGACGTGCTCCTCGAGCTCACCCCCAAGCGTCGGCTCGAGGTGGCCCGCGAGCTCGACGACGAGCGCCTCGCCGACGTCCTCGAGGAGCTGCCGGAGGAGACGAGCGTCGAGATCGTGTCGATGCTCGGGATGGACCGTGCCGCCGACGTCCTCGAGGCGATGGACCCCGACGACGCCGCCGACCTCCTCGGCGAGCTCACCGACGAGCAGGCCGAGGTGCTGCTCGCCGCGATGGAGCCCGAGGAGGCCAAGGACGTCCGCCACCTGCTGTCCTACGACGAGGACACCGCCGGCGGCCTGATGACCACCGAGCCGGTGATCCTCGCCCCGGAGACCACCGTCGCCGAGGCGCTTGCCCATGTCCGCCGAGAGGACCTCGATCCGGCGCTCGCCGCCGCCGTGTTCGTGTGCCGGCAGCCGCTCGAGCCGCCCACCGGCAAGTACCTGGGCCTCGTCCACATCCAGGCGCTGCTGCGCGAACCGCCGCACGTGGCCGTCGGCACGATCCTCGACGACGAGGTCGAACCGCTCGGGGCCGACGCCCCGCTCGGCGACATCACCCGGATCCTCGCGGCCTACAATCTCGTGTCGATCCCGATCGCGGACGAGAACGACCACCTCGTGGGCGTCGTCACCGTCGACGACGTGCTCGACCAGCTCCTCCCCGAGGACTGGCGGCAGGCGCCCGACGAGGTCCGCACCGAGGAGATCACCGACGACCTGGCGAAGGAGGGGAAGCAATGAGCAAGGGCGACTACGACGCACTCGACGTCCCGCGCATCAAGAAGCGGCAGCTGCCGTCGATCGGGATGTCCCCGGAGTCGTTCGGCAAGGCATCGGAGGCATTCGCCCGGTTCATGGGCACACCCCAGTTCCTCATCGGGATGACGGTGTTCTGCTTCGTCTGGCTGGCGTGGAACACGCTCATGCCCGAACCCCTCCAGTTCGACCCGCGGGCGCTGAACTTCACCCTGCTCACCCTCATCCTGTCGCTCCAGGCCTCCTACGCCGCGCCGCTCATCCTGCTCGCGGAGAACCGCAGCGCCGACCGCGACCGGGTGGAGTTCGAGAACGACCGGCAGCGCGCCGAGCGCAACCTCGCCGATACCGAGTACCTCACCCGCGAGGTGGCAAGCCTGCGCATCGCGATGCGCGAGATGGCGACCCGCGACTTCATCCGCTCCGAGCTGCGCAACCTGCTCGAGGAGATGGAGGAGGCGCGGGAGGCCGACCGCCGGGCCGAGCACCGCGAGGACCTCGAGACCGTGAAGAAAGTGGCCGTGAAGAAGGCCGTGAAGAAGGCGCAGGCGACTGCCGAGGCCACCGCGCTCAAGGCGGCCCGCGACGCCGTGCAGACACCCCCCGAGAACAGAGAGGACGCGTAGCACACCGATGCCCGCACCCACCCTGGACCAGCTCCGCAGTGCACTCGAGACCGTGCTCGACCCGGAGATCAAGCGCAACATCGTCGAGCTCGACATGGTCGACGACGTCGTCGTCGACGACTCCGGCCACGTCACCGTCACCGTGCTCCTCACCGTGGCCGGCTGTCCGCTCAAGGACACCATCACCCGCGACACCGAGGCCGCGGTCGGGAAGGTCCCCGGCGTCACCGGGACGACGGTCAAGCTCGGCGTGATGACCCCGGAGCAGCGGCAGGCGATGCGCGAGAAGCTCCAGGGCGCCGGCGCGTCCCGTGAGATCCCGTTCAACGCGCCCGGCTCGCTCACCCGGATCTACGCGATCGCGTCCGGCAAGGGCGGGGTCGGCAAGTCCTCGGTGACGGCGAACCTCGCCGCCGCGATGGCCGCCGACGGTCTGCGCGTCGGAGTCGTCGACGCCGACATCTACGGCTTCTCGATCCCCGGCATGCTCGGGGTCACCGGCAGCCCCACGCGCGTCGACGACATGATCATCCCGCAGGTCGCGCACGACGTGAAGATCATGAGCATCGGCATGTTCGTCCCTCCCAGCCAGCCCGTCGTGTGGCGGGGCCCGATGCTCCACCGCGCGCTCCAGCAGTTCCTCACCGACGTGTTCTGGGGCGATCTCGACGTGCTGCTCCTCGATCTGCCCCCGGGCACCGGCGACATCGCGATCTCGGCGGCCCAGCTGCTGCCCGGCTCCGAGCTGCTCGTCGTCACCACCCCGCAGCAGGCGGCCGCGCAGGTCGCCGAGCGCGCCGGTTCGGTCGCCGTGCAGACCCGCCAGCGGGTGGCCGGCGTGATCGAGAACATGTCGTGGCTCGAGCTCCCCGACGGCACCCGGATGGACGTGTTCGGGTCCGGCGGCGGGGACCAGGTCGCGGAGAACCTCACCCGCACGGTCGGGACGAAGGTGCCGCTGCTCGGTCGGATCCCGCTCGACACCGAGGTGCGCTCGGGCGCGGACGCCGGGCGCCCCGCCGTGCTCGCCGCCCCCGATGCTCCGGCCTCGGTGGCCCTGCGCTCGATCGCCTCGCAGCTGACCTCGCGCACGCGGGGGCTCGCAGGCCGCTCCCTGGGGCTGTCCCCCGTCTGATCGGGAAGCCGTGGGCCCGAGCCCGCCCCGGGCCTCTCCGGCTCGGGGCGGTTCAGGCGCTCCGGATGGACCGGGCGAACCGAGTGGATCGAGCGCGCTGCGTCAGGCGCTCCGGATCAGGTGGCCTCGGGGTCGAAGGGCGCGGCGACGGCGACGTCGCGCAGCGCGGCCTGGGCCTGGAACCGCTCGAGCGGGCCCGCCTGGGTGCTCACCGGGGAGCCCGCACCGGCGACCTGGGCCCCGGCCACGGCCGCCGCGCCTGCCGAGACCTGACGGGCGCGGGAGTCGGCCTCCTCCTCCATGAGCGCTTCGCGCACGATCCGGCGCGGGTCGTACTGGCGCGGATCGAGCTTGCGCCAGTCGACGTCGGAGAAGTCGTCGCCGAGGTCGCGCTGGACGTCGGCCTTGGCCTCGTCGGCCTTCCGCTTGAGCGAGCGCACGAGGTCGCGCAGCTGCTGGGCGTACTCGGGCAGGCGCTTGGGCCCCACGACGAGGAGCACCACGACGACGAGAATGATCATCTCAGTGCCGTTGATGCCGAACATGGGCGCCAGTCTATCAGCGGGCCCGTGGCACAATCCCCCTATGGACGAACGCCGGACGGAGCTGGTGCTGCGCGCCGTCGAGTGCGTGCCCGCCGGCCGGATCGCCCCCTATGGGATGCTCGGTCGGGTGACCGGCACCTCGGCGCGCTTCGTCGGCCGGGTGCTCGCCACCCACGGATCCTTCGTGCCGTGGTGGAGGGTGACGAACGTGCGCGGCGTCCTGCCCGCGCCGATCCGCACCGAGGCCGCACGCCGCTGGGACACCGAGGGCATCCCCCACGCCGACGGCCGCGCCCGGATCGAGGACTGCGCCGCCGACGAGGCGCTGCTGCGGGAGTCCTGGGAGGCCGCGAGTCGCGACCTCCGCACCTCGGAGGAACCGGGATAGACTGGCGAGCGCCGTCCGAGGAGAGGAGGAGACCATGTCACGCGACCGGGCGATCGACGCCCACTACGCTGATCGGTTCAACCCCTCCGATCCGGTGATGGATGCCGCCCGCACGATCTCCGCGGAGTACTCGACCGTCCCGGTGTCGACGACCACCGCCGGGACCCTCACCCTGCTCGCCCGGATGGCACGGCCGGCAACCGCGATCGAGGTCGGCACCGGCACCGGCGTCTCCACCCTCGCCCTGCTCCGCGGCATGCCGAGTTCCGGCATCCTCACGAGCATCGACATCGACGCCGACAAGCAGGCCGTGGCGCGCGACCTCATCGGCGTCGCCCGGATCCGGGCCCACCGGGTGCGGATGATCCACGGGCGCGGCGAGGATGCGCTCGCCCGGCTCGCCGCCGGCGGCTACGACCTCGTGTTCGTCGACTCCGAGCCCCTGACCTATGACCGGCTCGTGCCGCTCGCGATCGAGCGGCTGGCCCCCGGCGGCCTGCTCGTCGTCAACCACGCGCTGCTCGGCGGGGCGGTGGCGAAACCGGCCAACCGCGCCCCGCGCACCCAGGTGGTGCGCACGATGCTCGACCGGATCGTCGAGCGCACCGACGTCGCCCGCCTCATCCTGCCCGTCGACGACGGGCTCCTCGTCCTCACCCGCGTCTGAGCAGGGCCCGGGAACGCCGGAGGAGGGGGTCCGCTCGGGGCTCCCCTCCTCCGTGCACCGGTCTCAGCTCACTGTGCGAGCGCCTCGCCGAGGGTGTTCTGAAGGTTCGTGGCCTCGTCCTTGCTCACTTCGATGACCAGACGTCCGCCGCCTTCGACAGGGAGACGGACGACGTATCCGCGACCCTCCTTGGTCACTTCGAGGGGTCCGTCACCGGTGCGCGGTTTCTGAGCTGCCATGAAGAGTTCTTCCTTCCATTCCCGACTGTGTCACTGTCGATTATCCACCATTTCGCCCCGGCTGAGGAGGATCGGGCGCGAATCGGCGCCTGCCGGGTCACGGCGGCAGGTCGGCCGGCGGGGTGAAGTGCCAGAGGAAGCCGACCCACACGACCTGGAACAGCACGAGGCAGCCGAGCAGCACCGCCCGGTACATCCCTGCCCGGCACCAGGCGAGAGTGAGCGCGATCGGGAACAGCGGGAGGAGGAGGCGCAGGGTCGAGGTCTGCGGATTGAAGAACAGCAGGATGTAGATGCAGTAGGCGAGGCAGAAGTGCTGCAGCGTCCGGCCCATCTGCCGGCCGGCCGGGGAGTAGATGAGGACGAGCATGAGCGCGATCGCGGCGAACAGGAGGAGCGGCCCGAAGGGCCCCACGAGATCGTTCCCCCGGGCGAACCACTGGACGATGATGCGCGTGTGCCCGCCGCTCCAGGCGGCCTCGGTGTCGGTGTAGGCGGTGAGCTCCCCGGTGCGGAGCCAGGCGTGCACCGGGTGGACGAGCGCGGCGGCGCAGGACAGCACGCCGAGCGTCCAGGAGCGCACGACCTCACCGGCCGGGTAGGGGATCGTCCGGCGGCGCAGGAACCGGTCGATGAGGTGGATGAGCATGAAGAACGAGAACGCCACGCCGATCGGCCGCGACAGGTCCATGAGGACGACGACGGGGACCGCCATGAGATAGCGCCGGTCGATGACGAGCAGGAGGGCGAGAGCCTGGAGCAGGAGCGTGAGCGACTCCGCGTAGCCGGTGCTGAAGATCGCCGAGGCGGGGAAGACGAAGAGGACCGCGAGGCCGAACAGCGCCCGGCCGGGCGTGGTGTGCCGGCGGAACAGGTGGAGCACGACGATCGCCGCGACGGCACCGAACACCGTGGACAGGAGCGGGGAGACGACCTGGTAGTCGAGGCCGGTGAGCTGCGCGAAGTCGCGCACCATCCAGGGATGGAGGGGATAGAACGCCCACGCGTTCTCCATCACCGTGCCGTCGGCGCCGCGCGGCAGGACATCGGGGTAGCCCTCGTCGGCGATGCGCTGGTACCAGCCGCCGTCCCAGAAGTTGAGGAAGTCCCCGAGCGAGGTGTCCAACCCGGTGGTCCACGGGGTGCGGTCCTGGGTGCGGACGACCGCGGCGAAGATCCCGACGCTGATGATCCGGGAGGCGAGATAGACCGCGAGCGCCTGCAGCCATACCGGCAGGGCGAGGATCTCCCGCGCCCAGCGCCCGGCACGGGAGGCGTCGAAGACGGTCGGGGCGAAGCGGGGGGCGCGGTCGTACTCGGGCAGCGCGGAGACGTCCGGTGCGGGCCGGGTCATGCCTCGGGCGCCGGGAGGCGGCTCTCGAGGACCGCGATCCGGTCCTCCTGCAGGCGGATCCGGTGCGCCATCTCGCTGTACACCGCGTCGACCTCGTCCATCCGGTATCCGCGGATCGCCGGTGAGAAGGCGACGGCCTCGAGATCCCCGGCGGTGAAATCGGAGGCGAGGAGACGGCGCGGGCGCTCGTCACCGGCTGCAGGCATGCCCCCGTTGAAGAGGTTGAAGGCGCCTGCGACGGCGACGGCCATGAAGAAGACCGCGGCGCAGACTCCGAGAACGATCCACACTGGCATGCGCCCATGGTCTCATATCGGACTCGGGGGCACCTCAGGTCCGGCGGGCGGGCGGCTGCCGCAGCCGCCCGCAGTGCTCACCAGGCGTCGTGGGCGGAGAAGTCCGGACGGTCGGCGCCGCCGGGGGCCGGGCGCCGGCCGGTCCGGTGCTCGGCGGTGAGGCCCGACACCACCTCTGCCGGCTCCTCGGGCCCGGGTTCGGCGGAGACGGGATCGCTCGTGTCGGCACCGGTGATGAAGGCGACCGCCTCGGTCGGGGAATCGGTGAGCGTGAGGAGGTCGATGTCCGAGCGGCTGATCGTGCCGACGCCCACGAGCGTGTCGCGGATCCAGTCGACGAGACCGCCCCAGAACTCGGTGCCCATGAGCACGATCGGGAACCGGGAGAGCTTGCCGGTCTGCACCATGGTCAGCGCCTCGAACAGCTCGTCGAGCGTGCCGAAGCCGCCGGGCAGCACGATGAAGCCCTGCGAGTACTTGAGGAACATCGTCTTGCGGACGAAGAAGTACCGGAAGTTGATGCCGAGGTCGACGTAGGGGTTGAGCCCGGACTCGAAGGGCAGCTCGATGCCGAGACCCACCGAGGAGCCGGCGGCGTCGACGGCACCCCGGTTGCCGGCCTCCATGATCCCGGGCCCGCCGCCGGTGATGACGGCGTAGCCGGCCCGGGCGAGCTCGGCGGCCACCTCGCGGGCGAGCCCGTATTCTGGGGTGCCCTCGTGGAGGCGGGCGGAGCCGAACACGGACACCGCCGGGCCGATCTCCGCGAGCGAGCCGAAGCCCTCGACGAACTCCGCCTGGATGCGCAGCACCCGCCACGGGTCCTGGTGCACCCAGTCGGCGGTGCCGCCGCCCTCGAGCAGACGCTGATCGGTGGTCGTGGCCGGCACGTGGGCGCGGCGCAGGCGCAGCGGACCCTTGCTGTAGATCGGGGAGTCGGGAGTCATCGGGCGGGGGCCTCCGGTGCGCTGCGGGCGGGTTCGAGGAAGCGCAGCAGGTCGGCGCTCGCCGATTCCACCTCTGCGCACGGGACGTGCTCGTCGGCCTTGTGGGCGAACAGCGGGCTGCCGGGGCCGAAGTTCACCGCGGGGATGCCGAGCGCGGAGAAGCGCGCGACGTCGGTCCAGCCGAGCTTGGCCTGGGGTTCTCCCCCGATCGCGTCGATGAAGGCCCGGGCGGCGGGCTGGTCGAGACCGGGACGTGCGCCCTCGGCGGAGTCGGTGACGCGGATCGGGTGCGGGGCGAAGAACGCGGCGAGGTGCGCCTCGGCGTCCGCGGCGGACTTGTCCGGGGCGAACCGGTAGTTGACGACGACGGTGCAGGCGTCGGGGATGACGTTGCCGGCCACTCCCCCGTGGATCCCGACCGCGGACAGCGATTCGCGGTACTCGAGCCCGTCGACGGTCACGGTGTCCGGGGTGTGCTCGGCGAGCCGGGTGAGGATGTCGGCGGCCCGGTGGATCGCATTGACCCCGGTGAAGGCACGTGCCGAATGGGCCCGCACGCCCTCGGTGGTGACCTCGATGCGGATCGTGCCGTTGCAGCCGCCCTCGATGCCGGCGTTGCTCGGCTCCCCGAGGATCGCGAAGTCCCCGGCGAGCCGTTCGGGATGGTTGCGGGCCACCCGGCCGAGCCCGTTGAGCTCGGCCTCGACCTCCTCGTGGTCGTAGAAGATCCACGTGACGTCGCGCTCGGGGCTGCGCAGGGCGGCGGCCGTGCACAGCTGCATCGCGACTCCGGCCTTCATATCGCAGGCGCCGCGCCCCCAGATCACCTCGGCCCCGTCGAGCGTGCGACGCTCCGCGGGCACGTTGTCCTCGATCGGGACGGTGTCGAGGTGGCCAGCGATGACAATCCGTTCGCCGCGGCCGAGCCGGGTCGCGGCGACGACCGTGTCGCCGTCGCGGTGGATGTCGAGGTCCGGGCCGGGGCCGGCGGAGATGTGCGCGAGGACGCCGGCGACGGCATCGGCCAGGCGCGCCTCGTCCCCGGACACCGAGGGGATGTCGCAGAGCCGGGCGGTGAGCTCGACCGGGTCGGCCAGCGCCTCGATGAGACGGGCGGCATCGGCGTCGGGGGTGGGATGTGCGCCGGGCGCGGTCTCGGCGGCGGGCGCGGGGTCGTGGGGATCACTGCTCATGGAGCCCAGCCTAGTACCGGCTGTGCGAGGGCGAGCAGTAGGCTGGGACACATGACTCAACGATTCGTATCCTCCGCCGGAGTGTCCACCGCGCACGGCGACACCGTGCTCAGCGTCTGGTACCCCACCCCTGCCCTGTTCGACGACTCCGCGCAGGCCGCGCAGCACGCCGCGTCCGGTGTCGCGACCGCCGGGCTCGACGCCCTCGTCGGCGCCGACGAGCTGCGCGGCACTCACACCGAGGTCGTGCAGCGCACCATCGATCTCGACGCCGCGCCGGCGGACGCCGCCGACGGCTACCTGCGCCTCCACGCACTGTCCCACCGGCTCGTCGCGCCCAACGAGATCAACCTCGACGGGCTGTTCGGGAAGCTCGCGAACGTCGTGTGGACCTCGCACGGCCCCTGTGCGGTCGAGGACTTCGAGCTCACCCGCGCCAAGCTCACGGCGCGCGGGTACGTCACCGTCCACGGGGTCGACAAGTTCCCGCGGATGACCGATTTCGTCGTGCCCGCCGGAGTGCGGATCGCCGATGCGGACCGTGTCCGACTCGGCGCGCACCTGGCGCCGGGCACCGTCGTCATGCACGAGGGCTTCGTCAACTTCAACGCCGGCACCCTCGGGCAGGCGATGATCGAGGGCCGGATCTCGCAGGGCGTCGTCATCGGCGACGGCTCGGACATCGGCGGCGGCGCCTCGACCATGGGCACCCTGTCCGGCGGCAACGAGCACCGGATCTCCGTCGGCTCGGGAACGCTGCTCGGCGCGAACTCCGGGATCGGGATCTCGATCGGCGACGACTGCATCGTCGAGGCCGGCCTCTACCTCACCGCCGGCTCGCGGGTGTCGCTCGTCGACGAGGGCGGCCGCGTCGTCAAGGCGCGCGAGCTCGACGGGGCGGACAACGTACTGTTCCGCCGCAATTCGACGACCGGGTCGATCGAGGCGCTCGGACGGACCGCGAAGGGCATCGCGCTCAACCCCGACCTCCACTGACCCAGCACCCGCCGCACACCGCCCCTGACATCGCAGAATCCGAAGGTTCCCTTCTCAGGAACCTTCGGATTCTGGGATGTGGAGCGGGGATCAGCGCTCGGCGATCGGCACGTACTTCCGCTCGGGCTCGCCGGTGTAGATCTGGCGCGGGCGGCCGATCTTCGTCTCCGGGTCCTTGATCATCTCGCGCCACTGGGCGATCCAGCCCGGCAGTCGACCGACGGCGAACAGCACGGTGAACATGTTCGTCGGGAAGCCCATCGCCTTGTAGATCAGGCCGGTGTAGAAGTCGACGTTCGGATACAGGCTGCGCTCGACGAAGTAGTCGTCGGCGAGCGCGATCTCCTCGAGGCTCATCGCGAGGTCGAGCATCTCGTCCGCACCGCTCATCTGGTCGATGATCTCGTGGGCGGTCTTCTTGATGATCGCCGCGCGGGGGTCGTAGTTCTTGTAGACCCGGTGGCCGAAGCCCATGAGCCGGACGCCCTGCTCCTTGTTCTTCACCCGCTCCATGAACTTCTGCGGGCCGTCGTGGGACTCCGAGATCTCCTCGAGCATCTCGAGCACCGCGGAGTTCGCGCCGCCGTGCAGCGGCCCGGCCAGGGCGTTGACACCGGCGGAGATCGACTGGAAGAGGTTCGCCTGCGAGGACCCGACCATCCGCACCGTCGAGGTCGAGCAGTTCTGCTCGTGATCGGCGTGGAGGATGAAGAGCTGGTCCATGGCCTTCGCCATGAGCGGGTCGACCTCGTAGGGCTCGGACGGGAAGCCGAAGTTCACGCGGAGGAAGTTCTCCACGATGTTGAGCGAGTTGTCCGGGTGGACCACCGGCAGGCCGGCGACCTTGCGGTGCGCGAGCGCGGCGATGGTCGGCATCTTGGCGAGCAGGCGGATCGTCGAGAGATCGATCTGCTCGTCGTCGAACACCGAGAGGTTGTCCTGGTAGAACGTCGACATCGCCATGATCGAGGCCGACACCATGGGCATCGGGTGGGCGTCGTAGGGGAACGCCTGGAAGAAGCGGCGGAGGTCCTCGTGGACGATCGTGTGCCGGCGCAGGCGCGCGTCGAAGGAATCGAGCTGCTCCTGCGTGGGGAGCTCGCCGTAGATGAGGAGGTAGGCGACCTCGACGAAGGTCGAGTTCTCCGCGAGGTCCTCGATCGAGTAGCCGCGGTGGCGCAGGATGCCCTCGTCGCCGTCGATGTAGGTCACGGCCGAGGAGGTCGAGGCGGTGTTCGCGAACCCGGGGTCGTAGGTGACCCGGCCGGTGTCCTTGAGCAGCGATCCGATCCGCAGCCCTGCTGTGCCTTCGGTCCCCGTCACCGTGGGGAGGGAGAGATCCGTGCCGTCGACGCGCAGAACTGCATCCTCTGCCATATTCGCTCCTCTGGGGTCACCTCAAGAAGTTCCTGAGTATTCATTCACAGTCACGGTAGAGGTTACCGACTCCCCGGCCTGAGCGAAAATCGCGACCGCCCTGCGAGCGCTCCCGCGTCCGAGGCGCGGACCGGCGCACGCGGTCCGCTCGGTGGGCACCCGGCCGGTTCCCGCACCCGAGGCGCGCTCAGCCGCACCCGGGGCGCTCAGCCCCCCGCGCGCAGGCGATCGGCGGCCTGTGCGATCCGCTCGTCGCTCGCGGTGAGCGCGATCCGCACGAAGCGGCCCGCGGCGTCCCCGTAGAACGCTCCGGGGCCGGCGAGGATACCGCGCTCGGCGAGCGCGGCCAGGGTGTCCCAGCAGTCCTCGTCGCGGGTGCACCAGAGGTAGAGTCCGGCCTCGGAGTGCTCGACCCGCAGGCCGAACTCCGTGACCGCCGGGAGCAACGTGTCGCGGCGCGCCCGGTAGGTCTCCTTCTGGGCGCGGACGTGGGCGGTGTCGCCGAGCCCGGCGATCATCGCCGTCTGCACGGGGCCCGGCACGATCATCCCGGCGTGCTTGCGCGAGTTCGTCAGGTCGCCGACGAGCGCGGGGTCGCCGGCGGTGAAGGCCGCGCGGTAGCCGGCGAGGTTCGACTGCTTGGACATCGAGTACACCGCGAGCAGACCGGTGGGATCGCCGCCGGTGACGGCCGGGTGGAGGATCGACGGCGTCGCGTCCTCACCCTGCCAGTTGAGGAGCGCGTAGCACTCGTCGGAGGCGACGACGACCCCGGCGGCCCGCGCGCGCTCGGCGACCGCGGCGAGCACCTCGACGTCGAGCACCGTGCCGGTGGGATTGCCCGGGGTGTTGAGCCAGAGCAGCCCGATGCCCTCGAGCCCGGCGGCACCGGAGGCGATGTCCGCGGCGTCGAGGCGCACGCAGTCGACGCCGGCGAGAGTCGCCCCCATCTCGTAGGTCGGGTAGGCCGCGGACGGGCAGGCGACCGCGAGCCCGCGCTGCCGCAGGCCGAGGAGGGTCGGCAGCCAGGCGACCAGCTCCTTCGAGCCGACCGTCGGCATGACCTGGGTCCGCGGGTCGAGCGCGATCCCGTGCCACTGCTCGTACCAGCCGGCGATCGCGGCGCGCAGCTCGGGCGTGCCGGCGGTCGTCGGGTAGCCGTGGGAGTCCGATCCCGCGGCGAGAGCCTCGCGGATCACCGCGGGCGTCGGGTCGACCGGCGTGCCGATCGACAGATCGCAGATGCCGCCCGGGTGCTCGGCGGCGCGCGCCCGGTAGGGGGCGAGGGTGTCCCAGGGGTAATCGGGCAGGTCGAGTCCGTAGTTCACGCTGGCGCTCCTGGGTTCAGGCTCCGGCTCCGCTCGGTGGTGTGGCCGGCGCGGGTCACTGCTGCGGGGGCAGGGCGGAGATGATCGGGTGGTCCTTGCCGGTGTTGCCGAGCTTCGCGGCACCGCCCGGGGAGCCGATGTCGTCGAAGAACTCGACGTTGGCCTTGTAGTACTCCGCCCACTGCTCCGGCACGTCGTCCTCGTAGTAGATCGCCTCGACCGGGCAGACCGGTTCGCAGGCACCGCAGTCCACGCACTCGTCGGGGTGGATGTAGAGCGAGCGCTCGCCCTCGTAGATGCAGTCGACGGGGCACTCATCGATGCAGGCCTTGTCCTTGAGATCCACGCAGGGCTGGGCGATGACGTACGTCACGGGATTGTCTCCTCATCGAACGGGCATGGTGTGCGCCCTCCCAGGGTACTCCCTTATAGGCTGGACACCGGCCCGGTCCCCCAGTCGAAGAGGTCACACATGCTCACTCCCCGCGCCGGTATGCGCGTGGTCCTGCGGTACGCCGCCGACGGGCAGCCGACCGATGCGCTCGGCACCGTGACGGCCGCGGACGAGGCGAGCGTGACCGTGGACACCCGGCGCGGCGAGGTGACCGTGGCGCGCGCCGACATCCTCCTCGTGCACGAGGTGCCGCCGGCCCCGCAGCGCCCGGGCCGGCTCCATGAGATCGTGTCCCCGCTCGACCTGCGCCGGATCTCCGCGCAGGTGTGGCTGCCCGCCGATATCGCGTGGCTCCACACGGACAATCTGCACCACGAGGCCGAGGGCGCCGGCGCCGAGGTGCCGCTCACCCAGACCGGGGTGCTGCTGCGGGCCGCCGGCGGGGTCTCCAAGCGCGGCAACTCCGCGCTCCCGCTCGGCCGGACGGGGATCCCCGCGGCCGAGGCCCTCGAGCTCATCATCCGCTGGTACGAGCAGCGCGGACTGCCCCCGCAGCTCCAGATCTACTCCGCCCACGGCACCTCCGAGCTCGCCGAGCCGTGCGCGGAGCTCGGCCCGCTGCTCCGGGCCGCCGGTTTCGCGCCCTCGGGGGCGACGCTGGCGCTCACCGCCGCGACCCGGGAGGTCGCAGGCCCGGTCGGGCGCGCCGCCGATGCGGCGCTGCCCGGCCTCGAGATCGTGGAGAGCGAGGAGGCGCACGCGGTGCACTGGACCGCATGGGGCCACCCGGTCGACTCCCCGACCCATGAGGATTTCGCCCGGCTCGTCACCTCCCCGGAGCAGCACCGGTTCTACTCCGCGCTCGCGCTCCACCCCGACGGCTCCCGCACGCTCGTCGGCACGGTGCGCCTGGCGATCACCCAGAAGTGGGCGGTGGTGTCGAACCTCGTCGTCGACCCCGGTGTCCGCCGGCGCGGCGCCGGCCGGGCGCTCGTCGTCGCGGCGGCGGCCGCCGCCGCCGAGCGGGGCGTGCGCTCGCTGCTCGCGGAGGTCGAGGCGGACAACGCCGCCTCGCTCGGGCTGTTCGGTGCGCTCGGCGCCGTCGAGCATCATCGCTACTGGTACGCGCTGCGCTCCTGAGCGATCCGGCTACTCGCAGACGACCCGGTTGACCGGCCGGTAGACGGTGGTGAACTCGTCGCGCTTGACGACCGAGCCGCTGTCGTGGTCCTTGATCGTGCGCGAGATCGTGATCGACCAGCCCTCGCGCGCCGACTGCGGACGGCAGCTCGGACCGGACTCGGTGATCGTCGACGGCGAGATGAAGGCGAAGCGACCCGATGAGGAGGACTCGACGTCGACGGTCTTGACGCCGAACACGCGGGCGTGGACCTCTCCCCCGGCGAGGTACATGTCGAGCACCACCGGGGTCTCCGAATCGTTGGTGAACTTGAGGTCGATCGACTGCCAGTCGAGGGTGGTCTCCCGGCCCTCCGGGTAGCGGGAGATGTAGCGGGAGTGCGCCTGGTGCTCGTCGAGCTGGAACCCGGCGAAGTACGCGGCGTTGAACAGCGTGGTCGACACCTGGGACACGCCGCCGCCGTAGTCCTCCTTCATCTGCCCGCCGGAGATCACACCGGCCGGGCGGTAGCCGTTGGCCGCCGTGCGCTGGCCGATCGCCTCGTTGAGGCTGAACTGCTCACCGGGCTGCACGACGGTGCCGGACACCTTCTCCGCGGCGACCCGGAGGTTGGTGTCGCGGTTCGGCTCGGAGCTGTACGAGGTGGAGAACGCGGAGATCTCCTCGCTGACCTCGGCCTCCTCGGCCTCCTCCGTGGTGAACTCCGGCTCGGACTCCTTGAGCGCCACCTCGCCGCTGCGCTCCTCGGACGTCAGTGCGGGCAGCACCGCGTCGGCGAGCTCCTGCTCCTCCACCGAGATGCCGCTCTCGCCGGGGACGACCTCGGGCTTCCCGTCGACGATCCGGAAGCTCGCATCCTTCGCCTCGGCACCGACGTCGGGGTTGTCCTCGAGCACCGCGGTCTTGAGCTTCTCCACGTCGAGGACCGGGCGCAGCGCGCCCACGTGGGCCTCGAACGACAGGGTGCTCGCAATGATCTCCGGGGTCACGACGAGCTCGGAGGGCTCGCCCACGGGCTGTCCCTCCTCGTCCTGCTCGGCGGCACGCAGGGTGACGTCGCCGCTGATCGCGGGCTCGGCCACCTCGGTGCGCGCGGTCTGCGCCTCCTCGGTGGTGATGTCCGGCGCGGTCTCCTCGGCGGGCACGGCGAGTGCGTCCTCGCTGCGGAGCCACTGCTCGGCGACGGCGGTGCGGATCATGTCCTCCGTCACCACCGTGCCGGCCTCGCCCTCGCTCAGCGCGATCTCCCCGTCGTCGAACGCGAGCTCCGCGTCCACGGGGTCGACGGTGAAGTCCTCGGCGACGGTGCGCGCGACAGGGGTGAAGGCGTCCTCGTCCACGACGAGCGCGGGATCGTAGACGCGGTCGCCGAACAGCTTCTCCACGACCACCCGCGGGTCGAGGGTGAAGTCGGTGATGCCGGCGATCGTGGCGGCCGCGTCGAAGCTCAGACCCGCGTCGGCCGGGACGACGGTCGCCTCCATGTCCCCGGCCTGCAGCCGGAACTCCTCCGCGGCCCGCGGACCGAGTTCGCGCTCGAGGGTGGCGACGGCCTCCTCCTCGCTCTGTCCGCTGATGTCGACCCCGCCCACGGAGGCCTCGGAGGGCATCTGCCGCGCGGCGAAGAAGGCCGCGACGACGTACACGACGGCGAGCAGCACGACGACGCCCAGGAGGACGAGAGCGGTGGTGCGGGCGCGGTTCGGCGCTGCGGAGCGGGCGGCCATGGAGGTCTCACTGTCGAGGTGTGCGGGCGGACGGTCCAGCACAATCTACTACAGCAGGGTCACCTGTCCGATCTCTGTTCAGTTTCGGTCAGCTGACGACTGCTGTTCGGGAGCGGACCGCCGGCGGCGCAGCGCGGGCAGGGTGAACGCGAGGATCGCGGCGATGATCATCGGCGCGAAGATCCAGGTGATGCTTCGCAGCGAGCCGGTGACGAGGAGATCGCTGCCGGGCAGCAGTGCGGGCTGCCCGAACAGGAACCCGATGCCGGAGACCACCGCGGCGGTGAGCACGACGAGCCCGGTCGACCGGTAGAGCGTGGCGATGTGCCACAGCCCGGCGGTGACGAGGACCAGGGCGAGCACGAGCCCCCAGGGGACGACGACGTCCTGCCCGGCGAGGTCGACCGCGGTCGCGTTGAGGTGCTGAGCGGTCCCGAGCGCGCCGATGAGCACGCCGACGATGATCGCATGGATCGCAGCGCCCACACCGACCTTCCGGCGGGTTCCCGCGGCGTCCGCCGAGTCGGAGCCCGCGGTCGTCCCGGCGGCCGCACCGGCACCCGCAGCGCCTGCCGCGGCATCGGAACCTGCGGCGCCCGGCCCGCGCTCGTCGCGCTCGCCCACCGCTGCCGCCGGGGCGAGCGGGACGCGCACGGTGTCGAGCACGGATTCGTAGGGGCCGTGCGGATCCGGAACGGGTCCGGGGAACGCGGCGGACGTGTAGTACTCGACGTCGCCGATATGCTGCCCGACCCCGTTCGACAGGGCGAAGAACTCCCCGGCGACGGTGACCTGGGTGGCGTGGGCGGCCATCGCCATGGCCTTGGCCCCGGCGAAGGCGGACACGTCCTCGATGACGCTGATGGGCGCCTCGGCGGCGATCGTCGGGATCGATTCGGCCGGCGCGAAACCCGTGAGGTCGAAGCCGGGGCGCTGCGGGTCGAAGGCCTGGGCGGCGACCTCGGCGGGGGTGTCGGCGAAGAGGAGCACCGGCGGGGTGTGGGCGGCGGGGACCGCGGCCGCCGCGGCACCCGGCTCCCCCGGTGCGGGCACGATCCCGCGCAGCGCCGCGACGGTGGCGCGGTGGACGTGCCGGTGATCGGGGTGGCCGTAGCCGCCGCCGTCGGAGTACGTGATGACGAGGTGGGGGTCGACGTCGCGGACGACCTCGCGGATGTAGGCGGCGACCTCGCCCACCGGGGTGCGGCAGAGCGCCGCGGCCGGCATCTCGGCGGGCTCCCGGGCGTGGCCGTCAGGACCCCACTCCATGCCGGAGTCCTCGAAGCGGCGGGCGGGCAGACCGCCGCGCGCGCCCCCGGCCTCCCCGTCGCCGAGGAACCGGTGGTCGCTCACGCCGAGCGCGGCGACGGCGGCGGCGAGCTCGGTCTCGCGGTGGGCGGCGAGCCCCGGGCGGTCCCCGAACAGCGCGGCGTGCTCCTCCCCGATGACCTCGCCCCCCTCGCCGCGGGTGGCGGTGAGGAGGGTGACGGCCGCGCCGGCGGCGGCCAGCTGCGCCATCGTCCCGCCGGTCAGGATCGACTCGTCGTCCGGGTGGGCGTGGACGAACAGGACGCGCGCCTCGGCCGCGGACAGCGAGCGGGTGGCGGCAGCGGCGGGGCGAACGGTCATGCGTTCTGGCGACGGCGGGCGTTGAAGAGCTTCTGCCGCTCCTTCTGGTCGAGCACGACCTTGCGGATCCGCACGGTGCCCGGGGTGACCTCGACGCACTCGTCGTTGCCGGCGAACTCGAGGCTCTCCTCGAGCGTGAGCTTGCGCGGCGGGGTGAGGTTCTCGAACGAGTCGGCGGTCGCCGAGCGCATGTTCGTGAGCTTCTTCTCCTTGGTGATGTTGACGTCCATGTCATCGCTGCGCGAGTTCTCGCCGACGACCTGGCCCTCGTACACCTCGGAGGTGGGCTCGACGAAGAACGTGCCGCGCTCCTGGAGGTTGATCATCGCGAACGGGGTGACCGCACCGGGGCGGTCGGCGACGAGCGAGCCGTTGGTCCGCAGCTCGATCGCCCCGGCCCACGGGGTGAGGCCGGCGGAGATCGAGTTCGAGATGCCGGTGCCGCGGGTCTCGGTGAGGAAGCGGGTGCGGAAGCCGATGAGACCGCGGGCCGGCACCTTGAACTCCATCCGGACCCAGCCGCTGCCGTGGTTCGACATCGTCTCCATCGTGCCCTTGCGGGCGGCCATGAGCTGGGTGATGGCGCCGAGGTGCTCCTCCGGGACGTCGATCGTCACGTGCTCGAGCGGCTCGTGGACGACCCCGTCGATCTCCTGGGTGACGACCTGCGGCTTGCCGACGGTGAGCTCGAAGCCCTCGCGGCGCATCTGCTCGACGAGGATCGCGAGTGCGAGCTCGCCGCGGCCCTGGACCTCCCAGGCGTCGGGGCGCTCGGTGGGCAGGACGCGCAGGGACACGTTGCCGACGAGCTCGGCGTCGAGGCGGTCCTTGACCATCCGGGCGGTGACCTTCGTGCCCTTCTCGCGCCCGGCGAGCGGCGAGGTGTTGATGCCGATCGTCATCGAGATCGCGGGATCGTCGATGGTGATCGCGGGCATCGGGCGCGGGTCCTCGGGGTCGGTGATCGTGTCGCCGATCATGATCTCCGGGATGCCGGCGATCGCGACGATGTCTCCGGCGGAGGCGGATTCGGCCGGCACCCGGTCGAGGCCCTGGGTCTCGAGGAGCTCGGTGATCTTCGCGGTCTTCTCCGTCCCGTCGCCCTGGATCCACGCGACCTGCTGACCCTTGCGCAGGGTGCCGCCGTAGATCCGCAGGAGCGCCAGACGGCCGAGGAACGGCGAGGCGTCGAGGTTGGTGACGTGGGCCTGGAGGACCCCGTCGTCGTTGTAGGCCGGTGCCGGGATGTGCTCGAGGATGGTCGCGAACAGCGGCTCGAGGTCCGGGGTGTCGGGCAGCTCGCCGTCGGCGGGCTGGTGCGTCGAGGCGCGCCCGGCCTTGCCGGAGGTGTAGACGACGGGCACCTCGAGGACGGCGTCGAGGTCGATGTCGGGGACCTCGTCGACGAGATCGCCGGCGAGGCCGAGGAGCAGGTCCTGCGCCTCCTCGAGCACCTCGTCGATGCGGGCGTCGGGCCGGTCGGTCTTGTTGATCGCGAGGATCACCGGCTTCTTCGCGGCGAGCGTCTTGCGCAGCACGAACCGGGTCTGCGGCAGCGGGCCCTCCGAGGCGTCGACGAGGAGCACCACGCCGTCGACCATCGACAGGCCGCGCTCGACCTCGCCGCCGAAGTCGGCGTGGCCGGGGGTGTCGATGACGTTGATGATGATGGTCTCGCCGTCGGCCGAGGGGCCGCTGTAGCTGATCGAGGTGTTCTTCGCGAGGATCGTGATGCCCTTCTCGCGCTCGAGGTCGCCGGAGTCCATGACCCGCTCCAGCACCTCGCCGTGGTCGCCGAAGGCGCCGGCCTGGCGGAGCATGCCGTCGACCAGGGTGGTCTTGCCGTGGTCGACGTGCGCGACGATCGCGACGTTGCGGCGGTCGGCGCGGCGTGAGGTGAGTTCAGTCATCGATTCCCTTTGGAGATGCAGTCAGGTGTCCAACAGTCCAGTATAGGGTCGCCGGGCCCGGCCGGACGACGCGTGCGGTGCGGGACCCGCCGCGGCGCTCCGGCCGGGACGGCCTCACTCCGCGGTCGCCTCGAGCATCGCGTCGCGGGTCTCGCGGCGGCGGCGCTGCTCCTCGGGATCGGGCACCGGCACCGCGGCGAGCAGCCGGCGCGTGTAGGGGTGGAGCGGGGCGGAGATCACCGCCGACGACGGCCCGACCTCGACGATGTGGCCGTGGCGCATGACCGCGATCCGCGCCGCCACGCTCTCCACCACCGCGAGGTCGTGGGAGATGAACAGGCAGGCGAAGCCGTACTCGGCCTGGAGGTCGGAGAACAGCCGCAGCACCTTCGCCTGCACCGACACGTCGAGCGCGGAGGTGGGCTCGTCGGCGATGAGGAGCTTGGGCTTGAGCGCGAGCGCGCGGGCGATGCCGATCCGCTGGCGCTGGCCGCCGGACAGCTCGTGCGGGTAGCGGTTGCGCATGGAGCGCGGCAGCTCGACGGAGTCGAGGAGCGCCTCCACCCGGTCGCTCAGCGGCCTGCCCTTGAGGTTCTCGTGGAGGAGCAGCGGCTCCCCGATGCTCTCCCCCACCGGCAGGCGCGGGTTGAGCGAGGAGCCGGGGTCCTGGAACACGATCCCGACGTCGCGGCGGTGCTTGCGCAGCTGGGAGTTCTTCAGCCCCGTGATGTCGGTGCCGACGACCTCGATCGAGCCCTCGACCACCGGCAGCAGGCCGAGCGCGGCGCGCCCGATCGTCGTCTTGCCGGAACCGGACTCCCCCACGAGGCCGATGACCTCGCCGGGTCCGATCCCGAGGTCGATCCGGTGGGCGGCGCGGAACGCCTTCTGCCGACCGCTCGCCGGGTACTCGATGGACGCCCCGCGCAGGCGCAGCGCCGGCACCCCCGTGTCTGAGCTCTCCCCACCCGGGTGGACGAGCATGTCGGTGGAGTCGAGGGACACCTCGAGCGGGGCGGTCTCGGCTTCCCGGTCCGCCGCGACCACCGTGTGGTCGGGGTCCTCCGACATCGCCGCGAGGTCGATCCCGCCGAGCGCCCCGCCGCGCACGTTCGCCCCGAGGTGGGGCACGGAGTCGAGGAGCTGGCGAGTGTAGGGGTGCTGGGGGGCGCCGAAGATCTCCGCCGAGGTGCCGGCCTCGACGACGCGCCCGTTGCGCATGACGATGATCCGGTCGGCCATGTCGGCGACGACGCCCATGTCGTGGGTGATGAGGATGATCCCGGAGTCGATCCGCTCGCGCAGGTCGCGCATGAGCTTGAGGATCTCCGCCTGCACCGTGACATCGAGCGCGGTGGTCGGCTCGTCGGCGATAAGCAGCGTGGGATCGCAGGCGAGCGCCTGGGCGATCATGATGCGCTGCCGCTGGCCGCCGGAGAGCTGGTGCGGGAAGGAGGAGAAGCGCTTCTCCGGGTCCGGGATCTCGACGAGCCGCATGAGCTCGAGCGCCCGCTCCTTGGCCGCGCTCGGCCCCATGTCGAAGTGCGTGCGCAGCGTCTCGACGATCTGGTAGCCCACGGTGTAGACCGGGTTGAGGGCGGTCATCGGCTCCTGGAAGATGATCGAGATGTCGTCGCCGCGGACCTCGCGCATCTGCGACTGCGGCATCCCGATGAGCTCGCGGCCGCGGAGCTTCGCGGACCCGGAGGCCCGCCCGTTGGCCGGGAGCAGCCCGATGAGCGACATCGACGACTGCGACTTGCCCGAACCGGACTCGCCGACGATCGCGAGGACCTCGCCGGGGTGGACGTCGTAGCTGATGTTCTCCGCGGCGGTGAACCATTCGCCGCCCACCCAGAAGCGGACCCCGAGGTCGCGCACCGAGAGCACGGGCGCGCCGGCCGCTACTGCGTCTGTGGTGTCCAACATGTCATTCCTCCGTCGGGCGCGGGCCCGGTTCGGCAGTGTTCGGATGGGTCGCGGCGTCGCCGCGGATGCCGCCGGCGGCGGGCGCCTCGGCCTCCCGCTTCGCCGCCCGGTCCATCTGGCGCTGACTGGGAATCTTCTTCTGACGGGGGTCGTTCGCATCGCGCAGGCCGTCGCCGATGAAGTTGATGCACAGCGCGATGACGATGATGAACAGGCCCGGCCACCAGAACAGCCAGGGGCGGGTGGAGAACGCGGTCTGGTACTCGTTGATGAGCGCGCCGAGCGACACCTCGGGCGAGCGGATGCCGAACCCGAGGAAGCTCAGCGCCGTCTCGAGCACGATCGCCTGGCTCATGAGCAGCGTGGTGTTGACGATGACGACGCCGAGCGCGTTGGGGAGCATGTGTTTGAACATGATCCGGAAGTCCGAGGCGCCGGCGACGCGCGCGGAGTCGACGAACTCGCGCTCGCGCAGGGCGAGGAACTCGCCGCGCACCAGGCGGGCGAGGCCGGTCCACAGGATCGCGCCGAGCGCCACGCCGAGCATGACGGCGTTCGAGTTCGACACGAGCTTGCCGAGGATCGCGCCGACGACGATCGTCGGCAGGATGATGAAGCCGTCGGTGATCCGCATGAGGGCGGCGTCGAGCCAGCCGCGGTAGAACCCGGCGAGCGCGCCGACGACGGTGCCGATGACCATGGAGATCGCGCCGATGATGAGCATGACCATGATCGAGATCTGGGTGCCCTTCATCACCCGCGCGAAGTTGTCGCGGCCGATGTCGTCCTGCCCGAACGGGTGCGGTCCAAGGTCGAACGGATCGGCGAGCGACCACGTGGGTGCGCCGGAGGGGTTGATCACCGGGTTCGACGACTGATGGCCGTGGATCCACCAGCCCGGGATCGGACCGACCCCCTGCGAGGTGAAGGCGAGCAGCGCGACGAGCCCGAGCACGGTGAACCCGACGATCGCACCGGTGTGGCGGATGAACTTGCGCCACACGATGGCCGACTGGGACAGGCCCTCGGTCTCCTTGAGCTCGATCGAGCTGTTCTCCCCGTCGCCGTGGGCCTCGGGGGTGTCGTGGGTTTTCAGTGGTGTGCTCATGCTTGCACCCGGATTCGCGGATCGAGGACGGCGTACAGGAAGTCGGCGACGAGGTTGGCGACCATCGCGAGGATGCCGGTGATGAGGATGTAGGCCATGACGGGTTCGAGCTCGTTGCGGTTCATCGCATCGATGAACATCTTGCCCATCCCGTTCCAGCCGAAGATCGTCTCGGTGATGACGGCGCCGCCGATGAGGGTGATGATGTCGACCGGGATGATCGAGGCGAGCGGCAGCAGCGCGTTGCGCAGCGCGTGCCGCATGATCACCGTGCGCTCACCGAGCCCCTTGGCCCGGGCGGTGCGGATGTAGTCCTGATTCATCACCTCGAGCATCGACCCGCGGGTGTAGCGGGTGTAGGTGGCGAAGGAGATGAGGATGAGTGCGATCGACGGCAGCAGCAGGTGGGTGAAGGTGTCGAGGTTGAGGAACCAGAAGCTCCCCTCGATGTTCGGCGTCGAGGCGCCGATCGTGGCGACCGGCCGGCCGTTGATCGCCGGGTGCCGGTTGTAGGCGCCCCACTCCTGGAAGACCCGGTCGAAGAACACGACGACGGAGATGATCACGGCGATGATCGCGCCGGTGCGCGCCGAGGCCCACTTGTCCGGGCCGCCGAACGCCAGCCCCACCCCGAGGCCGACGAGCACGGTGACGACGGCGAGGCCGAGGACGAGGAACCAGTTCATCGGCACGTAGTAGAAGAGCCACTGGAGCGGGATGTAGAGCGCGATGCCGAGCACCGCGACGGTGAGCCCGGAGAAGAGCGAGCGGCGGTTCTTCAGGCCGGTCGACAGGAACACGACGACGATCGCCGCGGCGAGGCCGGTGACGGCGACGCCGACGATGCCGACGCTCGGGCTCTGGAACCAGCCGGTGGCGAGGATGTAGTAGATCGTCGCGAAGGTCGCGGCGGCGGCGACGAGGAAAGTGATGAGCCGCCGCTTCGCGGTTCCGCCGAGCGCGGCCATCCAGAACAGGCCGGCGAACACGGTGAGGACGATGATCGGCGTCCAGCCGACCGCCGGGTCGCCGAGGAAGTTGTTGAAGCGGATGGCCCCGTACTGCTTGAGCAGCACCGCGACCCAGAACACCGGCAGCGAGTAGAGGAGGAAGGAGACGAAGGTGATGAAGTAGTCGAAGCCGGTGTACTGGCGGATCGCGGAGATCATGCCGACGCCGATGCCGAGCACGATCGAGACGATCGTGGCAGCGGTGACGAGCTTGATCGTGTTGCCGATCGCGCCCGGGAGCATCGAGGTGACCTCCTGGCCGCTCTGCCACGCGGTTCCGAGGTCGCAGGAGCCGATGAGGCACCCGCCGACGCCGCCGAGCCACAGGAAGTAGCGGACGATGACGGGGGTGTCGAGGTTGAGGAGGCGGGTGCGGCTCTCGTAGAGCGCGGCGATGTTCGGCGAGGTCGAGGTCCGCAGGTCGTAGTAGTAGTCCATCGCCGCGTCGAGCAGCAGATAGATGACGAAGGAGACGACGAGCAGGACGAGGGCCGAGGACAGGAATCGGCGGAGCAGGAATGTGAGCATAGGGGCTTCCGGCGGGCTCTGGGCCGGTGAACCTCACCGGTGGCGCCACCCGTGGAACGGGGTGACGCCACCGGGTCCGATCACGCGGCGGACGGAGGGTACCGCGGGGCCTCACGGCCCGCGGACCGGGCGTGATCAGGAGACCTGCCACTCCCAGTAGTTCCAGAACATCGTCGGGGACACCGTGGTGGAGCTGGCGCCCTGGACGCGGTCGCGGTAGATGAGGAGCTCGGGGTGCTGGAAGATCGGCACACCGAAGCCGTCCTCGAGCAGGGCCCGCTCGACCTCGGCGATGCCCTCCTCCTGCGCGGCCTCGTCGGTCTCGCTGAGGAGATCGTCGAGCATCCCGTCGACCTCCTCGCTGCTGAAGCCGCCGTAGTTGTTCTGCGCTCCGGACCGCCAGTTGGCGTCGACGTCCGACACACCGGTGGTGGTCGACTGCCAGCCGAAGAGCGAGGCGTCGTAGGTGCCGTCGCCGAGGCGGGTGCCCCAGTTGTCGTCACCGTCCTCGATCACGGTGAAGCCGGCCTCCTCAGCGGATTCCTTGATGAGCTGGAACTGCTGGGCGCGGCGCTGGTTGGACGCACCGTAGAGGAAGCGCACCTCGGGCGCCTCGACGCCGGCCTCCTCGAGGAGCGCCTTGGCGCCCTCGATGTCGGCGGCCGCCGGGTACATGTCGCTGCCGTTGTTCTCCACCACGCCGTCGTACATCGGTGCGCCGGGCACCTGATAGAGCGAGTCGCGGACGACCGCGGCGTCGTTGAGCGGCTTGATGATCGTCTCGACGATCTGCTCGCGCGGGATCGTCATGAGGAACGCCTGGCGCACCTTCTTGGCCTTCTCCTCGTCGCCGTCGTAGGTCGCCGGGTCGAAGGGGCCGTTGTTATTGAATGTGAGATCGACGTGCTCGTAGGTCGCGCCGTCGCCGGTGTCGACGGTGACGCCCTCGATCCCCTCGGCCGCCTGGAGGACGTCCGCGGTGGCCTGCGGCTGGGTGATGTCGACCTCGCCGTTCTCGATCGCCTGAACCATCGCCATCGGGTCCTCGTTGTACCGGAAGGTGACGGTCTGCACCTGGGTCTCGGTCGGGCCCCAGTAGTTCTCGTCGGCCTCGAGGGTGAGGTACTGGCCCTCCTCGAAGGCGGTCATCTTGTAGGGACCGTTGTGGACGAGGAGATCGGGGTCGTCGGGCAGCGAGGTGAAGTCGAACGCGGTGTTCCACGTGTTCGAGATCTTAGACAGCGCCTCGGCGTCCTCGTTCTCGAGCGCGTCGAGGATCTCCTGCTTCGCCGCCGCGGCGTCCTCGGTGCCGAGGGCCTTCTTGCCGACGATGTGGGCGGGCACGCCGATGCCGTCGCCGCCGAGACCGAGCGAGGTCTCCCAGTCGGCGAAGGGCTTGGAGTACTCGAAGGTGATCTCCTTGCCGTCCTCGGAGATCTCCGGGAAGTCCTCGATGAGGCCGGGGCCGATGTTCGAGGAGTCGAAGTAGACGGTGCCCTCGGGGTTCTCCTGGACGTTGCCCTCGTCGTCGTTGTTCGACTCGACGGTGTTGAAGTTCGCCGACTGCGCGGCCCAGGTGAGCACGAGGTCGGCGGCGTCGATCGGGGTGCCGTCGGACCACGCGGCGTCGGCGTTGAGGGTGTACTTGACCTGCAGCGGATCCTCGGAGACCTGCTCGACGGTGCCGAGCGTGCCGTCCTGCAGCTCGAGGTTGTCGTCGTAGTACTTGAAGTTGTCGTTCATCATGTACGTGACGATCGAGTTGGCCACCGCGTTGCCGTTGGCGGTCATGGTGTTCGTCGAGCGGAAGGGCTCGTTCCAGCCGACGTTGATGACGGAGTCGCCGCCGCCCTCACCGCCGCCCTCTCCTCCGCCGTCGCCGCCGCTGCCGCCGCCGGGCGGGGTGCATGCGCTGAGCACCAGTGCGGCGGCCGCCAGGCCTGCTCCGCTTGCGAGAAGTCGTCTCTTCACCGTGTTCGCTCCCTCGAGGGTTCGTGGACCTGCAGGTCCGACCAGGTGTCGTGCTCCACCGTGCGCTCATCGAGCGGTCAACTACAGTGGTCGGAACACAACACGAATTGATGAGGACACTAATGCGCCGCGTGTGATTCGCGTCTCATATGCCGGAATAATCGGGCGATCGTTATCAATTCGAGACACCGTCCGAGCCGAGCCGGAGCCATGACCGCGCACACCCCTCCCCCGCCCTCGCCGCAGCCCTCGGTGCTGCGCACCGGCGGCTCCCGCCTCATCGTCTCCGCAGTGGGTCTGACCTGCGCGATCGCCCTCGTCACGGTGATGCTCCAGGCGCCTCCGGGGCGCGCCGCCGGGCTCGCGGGGATCGCCGTCGGCCCGGCCGTCCTCGCCTGGGTCCTCTACGGCCACCCGCACCTGCGGATCGCCCCGCACGGGCTGTGGATCGCCAACCCGCTGCGCAGCCACGAAGTCCCGTGGCCGGCGATCACCGGGATCGACGAGCGCCTCGGGCTCAGCGTCGAGCGCGCCGACGGCCGACCGATCGCCGCCTGGGCCCTCCCGGCGGCCGGCCGCCGGGTCGTCCGGCGGGCCGGCGCCCGGCCGACGGTCACCGCCCGCACCTCGCCGCAGATCGCCGCCGTGCACGAGGCGCGCGCCGCCTCGGCCACCGCCCCCGCCGCGGTCCCCGGGACCGGGGTCGAGTCCCGCTGGAACGTCCCCAACCTCGTCCTCCTCGCACTCGCCTCCGGCTGGTTCGCGATCGGCCTCGCGACGCTCTGAACGCCCGGAGGAATCACAAGGAAGCTTGATGCTCGAACCCTCGACACGTCGGGCGGGCACGCGGTAGGTTCGGTGCACCCGGTGGTGCTCGTCGCACTGCCGCTCGACCGAGAGGATCCCATGCGAGTCGCAGTCGTCGGCGCCACCGGCAACGTCGGAACCGCAGTGCTCACCGCGCTGCACGAGCACCCGGAGGTGGCGGAGGTCCTCGGCATCGCCCGCCGGATGCCGGACGAGTCCCGTCCTCCCTACAGCGCGTGCCAGTGGATGTCGATCGACATCGGGGCCGCGCTCGATCCCGACGCCGCCGTCGCGCAGCTCACTCGAGCGTTCTCCGGGATCGACGCGGTCGTCCATCTCGCCTGGCTCATCCAGCCGAACTCGGACCGAGAGCTGCTGCGCCGGGTCAACGTCGAGGGCACCGCGCACGTCGCCCGCGCCGTCGCCGCGGCCGGCGTGCCGCACCTCGTCGTGGCCTCGTCGGTGGGCGCGTACTCGCCGGCCCAGGACGACCGGCCGCACGACGAGACCTGGCCGCGCGGAGGCATCCCGAGTTCGCACTACAGCGTCGACAAGGCGGCCCAGGAACGGCTGCTCGACGAGTTCGCCGCCGCCCACCCGAAGATCCTCCTCACCCGTCTGCGGCCCGCCCTGACCTTCCAGGCCGCGGCCGCCTCGGAGATCCAGCGGTACTTCCTCGGGGACCTGGCACCGGTGCAGGCCCTGCGCGTCGGGCGCCTGCCGGCTCTGCCGGTGCCGAAGGGGCTGCGCGTCCAGGCGGTGCACTCCGCCGATGTCGGCCGCGCCTATGCGGCGGCCGTGGCCACGCGCGCTCCCGGTGCGTTCAACATCTGCACCGATGACGTGCTCGGCGCTCAGGAGCTCGCCGACCTCGTCGATCACGGACGCTTCGTCGAGCTGCCGGTGGGGGCGGTGCGCGCCGCCCTTGCCGCCGCCCATCGGACCGGAGCCGTGCCGGCGGATCCGGGGTGGCTCGACATGGGGATGCAGGTCCCGGTGATGGACGGCTCCCGCGCCCGCAGAGAGCTCGCCTGGGAGCCGCAGCACACCGCTGCGGAGACGCTCGAGGAGCTGCTGGCCGCCCTGTCCGAGGGACAGGGCGGCGACTCCGTGCCGCTCCGGCCGCGCGACGAGCGCCGACTGCGGACTGCCGTGGGCGGCCCGGATCGGGATCGTGACGAGGGAACGCCGGCGATCGCCGCGGTCGTCGACCGGGACCTCCTGGGCCTGTACCTCTCCGATCACCTCACCGGCGCGACCGCGGGCGTGGAGCGGATCGAGCGGATGGCCGAGGCCTACGCGGACTCGCCGGTGTTCGCCCGCCTGTCCTCCCTCGCCGAGGAGATCCGCGGCGAGCGCGAGCTCCTCCGCCGGATCATCCGGCGACTCGGGCTCAAACAGCTCCCTCACCGTCAGGCGCTGTCGTGGGCCGGGGAGAGAGCCGCGCGCCTCAAGACCAACGGCACCCTGCTCTCCCGATCCCCCATGACCCTCGTGCTCGAGGCCGAGCTCATGCGCAGCGCGGTGGTCGGCAAGCGCGGCGGCTGGCAGACGCTGGAGACCAACGCCCACCTGCTCGATCTCGATCCGAGCACATTCGCCGGCCTGACCCGGCAGGTCGATGCGCAGCTCGCGATCCTCGACGAGGTCCATGCCTATGCCCGGGCGCGGGCGTTTCGCACCGACCGCGATACGCTCGGACCGGCCGACACCGACCAGCACGACGCACCCACAACACGACGCACCCAAGGAGACCCGATGCCATCCCCGCAGGACACCGAGACCGCAGCTGCCGACACCGCCGAGGAGATCGCGCGGCTCGCCCTCGCCCACGATTTCACCGTCGCGGTCGCCGAATCGCTCACCGGCGGGAAGATCGCCGTGCAGTTCGCCGCCGCCCCGAAATCCTCGGAATGGTTCGCCGGAGCCGTGGTGAGCTACCAGAGCGCGGTCAAACACAGTGCCCTCGGAGTCCCGGAGGGCCCGGTGATCAGCGAGGCCGCCGTAACCGCGATGGCCGCCGGAGCGGCCCGGCTGATGGGCGCCGATGCCGTCGTCGCCGCCTCCGGAGCGGGGGGCCCCGGGGATCAGGAGGGCAAGCCACCGGGCACCACCTGGCTCGCGGTCGACGTCCGCGGCCGCACGCGCACCGCGCTCCACCGCTTCGACGGCGGGCCGCTTCAGGTGCTGACGCAGACCCAGGAGCATGCTTTGGGCCTGCTCCGCGACGTCATGGCCGAGGACCGCGCGGAGGGCGGATCATGAGGGCGGTGACCTGGCAGGGCAAACGGAAGGTCGCCGTGGAGACCGTTCCGGACCCCGTGCTGCAGCAGCCCGACGACGCGATCATCGAGGTAACATCGACTGCAATCTGCGGTTCGGACCTCCATCTCTACGAGGTGCTCGGCCCGTTCATGGATCCCGGTGACATCGTCGGACACGAACCCATGGGGATCGTGGTCGAGGCCGGGAGGGACACCCGACTGGCGGTCGGCGATCGCGTGGTCGTGCCCTTCACGATCTCCTGCGGCCGGTGCTGGATGTGCGAGCGCGGGCTGTTCTCCCAGTGCGAGACCACCCAGGTGAGGAGCCACGGATCGGGCGCGGCGCTGTTCGGTTACTCGCGCCTCTACGGCTCCGTGCCGGGCGGCCAGGCCGAGTTCCTGCGCGTCCCGCACGCGGACTTCGGACCGATTCGGGTCGGCACGGAGCTGCCCGACCATCGCTACCTCTTCCTCAGCGACATCCTCCCCACGGCGTGGCAGGGGGTGAGGTACGCCGGTGTCGGGGCCGGGGACACCCTCGCCGTGCTCGGCCTCGGTCCGGTCGGCCAGTTCGCGGCGCGGATCGGCGTGCACCGGGGGGCCCGCGTGTTCGGCATCGACCCGGTGCCCGAACGGCGGGAGATGGCCGCGCGCCACGGGGTCGAGGTGTTCGACCCCGGGTCCGACACGATCGCGGCGATCCGGGAGGTGTGCGGCGGCCGCGGCCCCGACGCCGTCGTCGATGCCGTCGGCATGGAGGCGCATGGGTCCCCTCTCGGCGGCGCTGCACACGCAGCCGTCGGCCTGCTGCCCGATGCCCTGGGCCGGCGTCTCATGGAGACCGGCGGCGTCGACCGGCTGGCCGCCCTCCACGCCGCGATCGACCTCGTACGCCGCGGCGGCACCGTCTCGCTCAGCGGCGTCTACGGCGGTCAGGCGAGCCCGATGCCGATGCTCACGCTGTTCGACAAGCAGATCCAGCTGCGGATGGGCCAGTGCAACGTCAAGCGCTGGATCGACGATCTGCTGCCGCTCGTCGAGGACCCTGCCGATCCGCTCGGGATCGATGACCTCGTCACCCACCGGGTGCCGCTCGGGGCCGCACCGCAGGCGTACGCGATGTTCCAGCAGAAGTCCGACGGGTGCATCAAAGTCGTCCTCGATCCCCGGAAGGAACACCATGTCCAGCCCTGACACCGAGCGTGCGCACCGCTGACGGGGCCATCTCAGAAATCACAAGGGAACTTGTCCCATGAACCATTGTTGGCCGCGGTCTGCGCGAGTAGGATGGGAGCCGTGATCCCACCCGGTCGTCCGGACCGGGTCCACGTGCGGCCGTCCCGCTCGTCGGCCGCGGAGAGGACGAGTGCGATATGAGCACGAACGACCCCCGCAGCACCCCCGATCCGATGAACACCGAGCACACGGAGCAGAACCCGAACCTCGACCCCGACCCACGCGGGGATGCCGACCTCGAACCCGGGGGCGGCGTCCGGCCCGGCGACACTCCGCCGGAGTCGCAGTCGGCGACCTCGACCCCGCCTCACCAGCCCGAGGCCTCGTCGTCGGGCTCGAAGGGTCCCGTGATCGCGATCGTCCTCGTGGTCGCCGCACTGGTGTTCCTGTTCATCGCCTATGCCGTCGGCATCTTCGGTTCCTGAGGAGGCTCCCATGACCGACACCCAGCACACCGACCAGCTCACCTTCCAGAACCCCGTCACCCGCTTCCCGGAGATCTCACCGCCGCAGCAGGATCAGCCCGAGCCGGGCCTCGACCAGCAGCTCGCTCCGCAGACCGACCGCGGACAGCACTCGTACCGCGGGACCGGCCGCCTCGAGGGCAGGCGGGCCCTCATCACCGGCGCCGACTCCGGCATCGGCGCCGCCGTCGCGATCGCCTTCGCCCGCGAAGGCGCCGACGTCGCACTGTCGTACCTCCCGGCGGAGGAGGCCGACGCCCAGGAGATCAAGGGGTTCATCGAGGACTCCGGGCGCCGCGCGTTCCTCTTCCCCGGGGACATCTCCGACCCCGCCTTCTGCACCACGCTCGTCGAGCAGGCGGTCGAGGCGCTCGGCGGCCTCGATGCGCTCGTCAACAACGCGGGTCGGCAGATCGCCGTCGAGGAGTTCGCCGAACTCCCCGACGAGCAGTGGACGCAGACCTTCGCGACGAACATCCACGCGATCTTCCGGATCTCCCAGGCGGCGGTGGAGCACATGCCGCCGGGGTCGACGATCGTGAATTCGACCTCGGTCCAGGCCTACGAGCCCTCGGCCCATCTGCTCGACTACGCCTCGACCAAGGCGGCGATCAACAACTTCACCAAGGGTCTGGCCCAGTCGCTCGCCCCGCAGGGCATCCGCGTCAACGCGGTGGCCCCCGGGCCGATCTGGACCCCGCTCCAGGTGTCGGACGGGCAGCCGAAGGAGGCGCTGCCGGAGTTCGGGAAGAGCACACCGCTCGGCCGTGCCGGCCAGCCCACCGAGCTCGCACCCGCCTATGTGTTCCTCAGCTCACCGGAGTCGAGCTATGTGCTCGGTGAGACGCTCAACGTCAACGGGGGCATGCCGACTCCCTGAGGTCCCCGGCACACCGCGTCCCGGCGCACCCCTGGTCGACCCGCTGCGGCCGCGGTCGGCACGGATGAGACGAGAATGAGACACCCCGCATTTCGTCTCATTCTCGTCTCATCGCAAATGCATAGCCTTACGGTTATGAATGGACAGCGACGTCGATCCTCGCTGGCAGGTTCCGGGACCAGGCATACGACCCGGCGCCCTGCCTCCGGCCCGGTCGGCCCACGCGGGGCGCGTCGGCTCGGCCGGTGGGCGCCGTGATGGTGGACGGCGCTCGCCCTCGCCCTCGTCTGCGTCGCCCTGCGGCAGCGCCGCGCCTGGACGCACCTCGTGCTCGCCGCGACCTCGTCTGGATCATCATCGACGACTCCTTCGAGCTCCACGAGAACTGGGGCGGAGCGCTGTCCGACCGGTTCGCCATCCCCCACATGCTCGGCGTCCGCGGTCACGACATCGGCGAGCTCATGGCCTGGGGTCTCATGGGGCTGCCCGTGCTCATCGCGCTGGTCTTCGCGTGGTGGTTCTCCTCCGTGCACGCCCGCCGTCAGGCCTGGGTGGTCATCGCCGGGATCGCACTCATCGCAGTGTTCGCCGCCGGAGTCGACATGCTCACCCAGGCGTCCTACTGGTGGGGGTGGACCGTCCGACAGCGGTACCTCCTCGACCTCGCCGAATCCGCGGGGGAGCTCGCTTCGATCAGTGTGATCATGCTCTCCTGCCTGTGGTTCGTGTTCATTCAGGGCCGCCCCCGCTACGGCCGGCACTCGGTCCACCACCGCCCGCCGGGAGATCCGGCCCCCCGATCCATCGACACGCCCCCACCGGCCCGCACCTCGGGCCCGGACGACCGATAGGCTGGTCCGTCATGCAGATCTCAAATGTTCGAACACCTGTCCGCGACCTGCTCGGTCGGCGGGCGGTCTGGTGGTGGGCAGCGATCATCGCTTCGGTGATCGTCCTCGCTGTGCTCATCGGGTTCGGCATGCTCCACCGGCTCAACACGACGCGCGGGGCGTTCCCCGCCTTCGCGAATCCGCTGTTCAACGCCGACCGGGACCGCGGCTTCGGCGAGACGCTCGGCTACCTCCAGCTCCTCGTCGCCGCCGCAGCCCTGATCTACACCGCACTCCACCTGCCGCGGGCCTGGGTCCACTATGCGATCGCAGCGTCCTTCCTCGTCGTCATCGCCGACGACAGCCTCGAGCTCCACGAGAACTGGGGCGGCGCGCTCGCCGATCGCCTCGGCTTCGAGTCCGGGTTCGGCCTGCGCGGACAGGATTTCGGCGAGCTGCTCGCCTGCGGACTCATGGGGATCCCGGTTCTCCTGGCGCTCGCGATCACCTGGTTCTTCACCGGGAAGCGCGCGCGCCGACAGGCGTGGGTCATCGTCGGCGGGCTCGCCGCCCTCGTGTTCTTCGCCGCGATCCTCGACATGCTCCACCCGGCGTCGGGTCTGTGGGGCTGGCCGGAGCGGGTGCGCTACGGAGTCACCCTGCTCGAGGTCATCGGGGAGATCGGTGCGATGATCTTCATCATGGCCGCCTCGCTGGTCTTCGCCCTGCGGCAGAGCGTGGAGAAGCACACCGCGCGCGCCGGCCGGGCCGACGCGCGCGGGGACTGATCACCAGCCCCGGTCGCGCCATTCCGGGAGCTGCGGGCGCTCCGCTCCGAGCGTCGTCGTGTCCCCGTGCCCGGGCAGCACCCGGACCTCGTCGTCGAAGCGGTCGAAGATCCGCTCCTCGAGGTCGGTGATGAGCGACTCGAAGTCCTCAGCGCTCCACGTCTTCCCCGGCCCGCCCGGGAACAGGCTGTCGCCGGAGAAGATCACGGTCGTGCCGCCGGAGTCCCGGAGCACGTACGCGATGGAGCCCGGCGTGTGGCCGCGCAGCTCGACGGCCTCGAGCCGGAACCCGGCGAACTCGAGCGTGTCCCCGTGGGCGATCCGCTCGTCGATCCGGGCGCCGGACTCCTCCTCGATCGCGTCCGCGTCGTTCTCCCCGGCCAGCGTCCGCGCGTCGTGCTCCGCGGCGGTCTCGCGCAGCGCCCGCACGTGGTCCCAGTGGCGGTGGGTGGTGAGCACCGTGGTGACGCGGGTGCTGTGCGCGGAGTCCTCGGCCCCTGCGGCGAACAGCTCCCGGATCGCGGGGACGTCGTCGGCGGCATCGATGATCACCTGCTCACCGCTCGTGCGCGCGGTGAGCAGGTAGACGTTGTTCTCCATGTCGGAGACGGACGTCGCGCGGATGACGACGTCGCTGAGTGCGAGCGGTTCCATGGTTCTCCTCCTGTGGTCGTATCGGGTTCTGCGGGTGGCCCCGGTGCTGCCGGGCACCGTGTGATCGTGCCCCGGGTTCGGTCCGGGCTCCTCACCACTTCCCGCGGGTGTACTGCGGCGGGTACGGGGCCTCGCGCCAGCCGACCCCGAGCGCATGGGCGGCGCGCTGCGGCCAGCTCGGCTCCCGCAGCGCGGCCCGGGCGAGCAGCACGACGTCGGCGTCGCCGGTGACGAGCACCCCCTCGGCCTGGGCGGGCTCGGTGATGAGTCCGACGGCGCCGGTGGTGACCCCGGCCGCGGCGATCTCCCCGGCGAGCGGGACCTGGTAGGACGGGCCGAGCGGGATGTCGGCGAGCACGTTGCCGCCGCTCGACACATCGACGAGGTCGACCCCGGCGGTCTGGAGCCGCACGGCGATCTCGGTCGCCTCCGCGACGTCGAAGCCGCCCTCGGTCCACTCCGAGGCGGAGATCCGCACGAGCACCGGCATGGTGTCCGGGACCTCCGCGCGCACCGCCTCGACGACCTCGAACAGGAACCGGGCGCGGTTCTCGAGGGAGCCGCCGTACTCGTCGCTGCGCGTGTTCGACAGGGGCGAGAGGAACTCGTGGATGAGGTAGCCGTGGGCGGCGTGGATCTCGACGGCGTCGAAGCCGACGCGCTCGGCGCGAGCCGCCGCCGCGCCGAAGGCGGCGACCGCCTCCTCGATCTGCGCGACCGTCAGGGCGCGCGGTGCGGCGAGCCCTTCGAACGGGGCCTCCGTCGGTCCGACCGCCTGCCAGCCGCCCTCGGACTCGGGGACCGAACCGGTGGGCTCGCCGACGAACGGCCGGTACGTGCTCGCCTTGCGTCCGGCGTGGGCGAGCTGCACGGCGATCGCCGCCCCCTGCGAGTGGACGAACTCGACGACCCGCGACCATGCCTGCGCCTGCTCGTCGTTCCACAGCCCGGCGTCCTGCGGCGAGATCCTGCCCTCGGGGACGACGGCCGCGGCCTCGGTGATGATGAGCCCGAACCCGCCCTGCGCCCGGGCGCCGAGATGGACGAGGTGCCAGTCGGTCGGCACGCCGTCGCGGGCCTCGCACGAGTACTGGCACATGGGCGCGAGCCAGATCCGGTTGCGCACGGTGAGGCCGCGCAGGGTGATGGGGTCGAAGAGTCGGGGCACTGGGTCTCCTGGTCGTGTTTCGGTGCGGACGGTGGGTCGGTGCAGAGGTGCTCGGCGCGGTGCGCCGGAGCGGTCAGTAGGCGATGCCGAACACCCAGGTGGCCAGGGTCATCGTCACCAGGGTGATGAGGACGACACCGGCGAGGTTGAGCAGCACGCCGCCCTTGACCATCTGCGCGATCGTGACGTAGCCCGATCCGTAGGCCACCGCGTTGGGCGGGGTGGCCACCGGGAGCATGAAGGCGCAGGTCGCCGCGAGGGCGACCGGGATGGTCAGCAGCAGCGGATCGATCTCCAGGCCGACGGCGACCCCGCCCACCACGGGCAGGAACGTCGCGGCCGTCGCCGTGTTCGAGGTGATCTCGGTGAGCAGCAGGATGCCTGCGGCGAGGATGAGGACGAGGACGAGGACCGGCACGCCCGCCAGGCCCTGCGCCGATTCGCCGATCCAGTCGGTGAGCCCGGAGGACGAGAACTGGGCGGACAGCGCGAGGCCGCCGCCGAACAGGAGCAGCACGCCCCACGGGAGCTCGACGGCCGATTCCCAGTCGAGCAGCCGGACCCCGCGCTCGGCGCCGGCGGGGACGATGAAGAGGAGGATGCCGACGACGATCGCGATCCCGGCGTCGGAGATCGGCGGCTCCTCGAACACGAGCGGGATGGTGATCCACGAGGCGGCGGCGAGGACGAAGATCGCGAGCACGAGCTTCTCACCGAGCGACATCGCGCCGAGCTTCTCCTTCTCCGCCGCGATGAGGTCCCTGCCTCCGGGGATCCGATCGGTCTCCGGCTTGAACAGCACCTTGACGAGGAGGAACCACGTGATCGCCATCATCACCAGCGAGAGCGGCACGCCGACGAGCATCCACTGGCCGAAGCCGATGGTGATGTCGTGGTTCTCCTGGAGGTACCCGACGAGCAGGAGGTTGGGCGGGGTGCCGATGATCGTGCCGAGCGAGCCGACGGAGGCCGCATAGGCGATGCCGAGCATGAGGGCGGTGCCGAAGTTCGAGCGCAGCACGCTCGATCTCACCGATTCCCCGCCGGGGCTGTCGACGGCGGCCTCGGAGTCCCTGTCCGCCTCATCGGCCTCGCTGACCTCGGCGAGGGATTCGGAGTCGGAGTCCTTCTCCATCGCCTCGTTGACGAGGACGAGGACGGACAGGCCGATCGGCAGCATGAGCACCGCGGTGGCGGTGTTCGACACCCACATCGAGAGGAAGCCGGTGGCGATCATGAAGCCGGCGATCATCGCCCCGGTGCTCTCCCCCATGAGGGAGAGGACGAACAGCGCGATCCGCCGGTGGAGGTTCCAGCGCTGCATCGCGAGCGCGATGAGGAACCCGCCCATGAAGAGGAAGATCGTGTCCGAGCCGTAGCTCGCCCCGACCGAGGACACCGTCGCCGGCTCCTCCTCCGTGCCGCCGAGCAGCGGGAACACGACGAGCGGCACGAGCGCGGTCGCCGGGATCGGGATCGCCTCGGTCATCCACCACACCGCCATGAGCCCGGCCGCGGCGGCGGTGACGCGCGCGGCCTGCGGCAGGTCGTCCGGCATGATCACCCAGAGCAGGACGGCGGCGAGCAGTCCGCCGACGAATCCGATCCAGCGGATCCGGGTGGTGCCGAGGGAGAAGCCCTCGGCCCGCTCACCGGGTGACTTGAATTCTCTCTCCGTATCGCCCTGCGGCAGCGGCGCGTAGCGCGCCGCGTGCTCTCCGGCGGGTCGGGTCGATGACATGGTGTCCTCTTTCGCTCTCATCGGTCGGGCAGCGGTGATCGGGCGGTCCGGGCTGTGCGCTCGGGCCGGCGGCGACGAGCTCAGTCGAGCCGGGCGCCGAAGAATCCGGAGAGGTGCTCGGCGACGAGCTCGGGGTGCTCGGCGACGGGCAGGTGCGCGGAGTCCGGGACGACGGCGAAGGACGAGCCGTCGATCTGCTCGGCCAGGGCGCGCATCGCCTCGGGCGGGTTGCTCGGGTCCTGGGCACCGGCGAGCAGCAGGAGCGGCACGGTGATCGCTCCCACGGAGCCGCTGAGGTCGAAGCCGGCGAGCGCCTCGCAGCAGTCGATGTAGCCCGCGTCGTCCGTCGCGGCGAGCATCTCGAGGACGATCGGCCCGGCCGCGATGTCCTCGTCGAGGAATCCGGCGGCGAACCAGCGGTCGGCGGTGTCCGGCACGAGGGAGCGGGTGCCGTCGGAGCGGACGTCGGCGATGCGCTGCTCCCAGGTCGCGGCATCGCCGAACCGCGGCGCGCAGCACAGGGCGGCGGCGGCGCGCACCCGATCCGGAGCGCGCAGGGAGAGGGCGAGGGCGATCCCGCCGGAGATCGAGATCCCGGCGTAGAAGAAGGAGTCGGCCCCGAGCTCGTCGGCGATCTCGAGGACGAGGTCGCAGATCTGCTCGATCGTCACCCCGGGGACCCGAGGGCTGCGGCCGTGGCCGGGCAGGTCGAAGGTGACGACGCGGAAGTCGTCGGCCAGACGGTAGGCGGGACCGGCCCACAGCGACCCGGTGGTGCCGAGCGAGGGACCGAGGATGAGGACGGGGGCGGCGGGGTCGGCATCGTTGATGATCGAGTAGGCGAGCTGTGACATCGGCGCTTCACTCCCAGCGGGTCGACACTGATTCCGGCGGTTCACCCCTACTGTATCGGCAGGTCCGGACGCGGGCGGCGGTATCCGGCCCGCGCCTCGGCCCCGGCATCCCCGGTCCGCCGGCCGTCGGTGTCCCGGCCCGCCGGCACATCCGCGCCCGGGTCAGTCCGCGTCGCGCGGGAGACCGGCGGACTCCGCGGCGTAGCAGTGCGCGCACAGCGACTCGTAGGTCACCTCCGCGCCGTCGATCGCCACCTGGTCGCCGTCGAACACGAACCGGCCCTCGACCTTGCGGCCGTTGAACAGCGCCTTGCGCCCGCAGCGGCAGATCGTCTTGAGCTCTTCGAGGGTGTGCGCGATCTCGAGGAGGCGGGCGGAGCCGGGGAACGCCCGGGTGCGGAAATCCGTGCGGATGCCGTAGGTCATCACCGGCACCTCGTGGCGGACCGCGATCCGCAGCAGGTCGTCGACCTGGCGCGGCTCGAGGAACTGCGCCTCGTCGACGAACAGGCAGGCGACCGGGGCGAGCGGCATGTCGAGGTGCGTGAGGAGGGCCGACGGGTCCTCGAGCCCGGCGGTGTCGAGGAAGCGCCGCTCGACGTCCTCCCCGGCGCGGATGAGGAAGTCGACGCGCCTGCGCACCCCGAGCCGGGACACGACCTCGTCGTCGCCCTTGGTGTCGAGGGCGGGCTTGGCGATGAGCACCCGCTGATCGCGCTCCTCGTAGTTGAACGCGGCCTGGAGCAGCGCGGTCGATTTGCCGGAATTCATTGCGCCGTAGCGGAAATAGAGCTTGGCCATGACCGTGCGCACTCCCCTCTGCCCTGTCGCGGCATCCCGAACCGACGCCCTCCAGCATGGTACCGATCCGCCCTCACAGTAGAATCGGTGCGTAAACCCCCTACACGATCTGAGGTTGTCCACCGCATGGCAAAGATCATCTACACCCGCACCGACGAGGCGCCGCTGCTCGCGACTTATTCGCTCAAGCCGATCGTCGAGGCCTTCGCGACCACCGCCGGCGTCGAGGTCGAGACCCGCGACATCTCGCTGGCCGGCCGGATCATCGCCCTGTTCGGCGACCGACTCAACGCCGACCAGGCGATGGACGATGCGCTCGCCGAGCTCGGCGAGCTCACCCAGTCGCCCGAGGCCAACATCATCAAGCTCCCCAACATCTCCGCCTCGGTGCCGCAGCTCAAGGCCGCGATCGCCGAGCTCCAGTCGCAGGGCTACGACATCCCGGACTACCCGGAGGAGCCGTCGACGGACGAGGAGAAGGACGCCCGTGCCCGCTACGACACCGTCAAGGGCTCGGCCGTCAACCCGGTGCTGCGCGAGGGCAACTCGGATCGCCGTGCGCCGAAGGCCGTGAAGAACTTCGCGAAGTCCCACCCCCACTCGATGGGCGAGTGGTCGAAGGATTCGAAGACGAACGTCGCGACGATGGCGGCCGACGACTTCCGCGCGAACGAGAAGTCGCACGTGTTCGACTCCGCCGACACCGTCACCATCCGCCTGCGCACCGCCGCCGGCACCACCGACCTCAAGACCTTCGACGTGCTCGCCGGGGAGATCGTCGACGGCACCTTCATGAAGGCCTCCGCCCTCGACGCGTTCCTCCGCGAGCAGGTGCGGGCGGCGAAGGAGCAGGACGTCCTGTTCTCCGTCCACCTCAAGGCGACGATGATGAAGGTCTCCGACCCGATCATCTTCGGCCACGTCATCGAGGCGTTCTTCCCCGAGGTCTTCGAGCAGTACGGCGAGCAGCTCGCCGCCGCCGGCCTCACCTCCGACAACGGGCTCGGCGCGATCCTCAGCGGCCTCGATGCGCTGCCCCAGGACGTCGCCGAGGGCGTGCGCTCCGGGATCGAGCAGGGGATGGCCGAGGGCCCCGCGCTCGCCCAGGTCAACTCCGACAAGGGCATCACCAACCTCCACGTGCCCAGCGACGTCATCGTCGACGCCTCGATGCCGGCGATGATCCGGATCGGCGGCAAGATGTGGGGCCCCGACGGCGGCGAGGCGGACACCCTCGCGGTCATCCCCGACTCCTCCTACGCCGGGATCTACCAGACCGTCATCGACGACTGCCGCGCCCACGGCGCCTACGACCCGACGACCATGGGCTCCGTGCCCAACGTCGGACTCATGGCGCAGAAGGCCGAGGAGTACGGCAGCCACGACAAGACCTTCGAGATCACCGAGGCCGGCACCGTCGAGGTCGTCGACTCCGCCGGCACGGTGCTCTTCAGCCACGAGGTCGAGCCCGGTGACATCTGGCGCGCCTGCCAGACCAAGGACGTCCCCGTCCGCGACTGGGTCAAGCTCGCCGTCACCCGCGCCCGCCTGTCCGACACCCCGGCCGTGTTCTGGCTCGACGGGACCCGCGCCCACGACCGCAACATCACGGCCAAGGTCGAGGAGTACCTCGAGGAGCACGACACCGAGGGCCTCGACATCCGGATCATGAGCCCGGTGGAGGCCACGCAGTTCTCCCTCGACCGGATCCGCAACGGCGAGGACACGATCTCGGTCACCGGCAACGTGCTGCGCGACTACAACACCGACCTGTTCCCGATCCTCGAGCTCGGCACCTCGGCGAAGATGCTCTCCGTCGTCCCGCTCATCAACGGCGGCGGCCTGTTCGAGACCGGTGCGGGCGGCTCCGCGCCCAAGCACGTCCAGCAGCTCGTGGAGGAGAACCACCTCCGCTGGGACTCGCTCGGCGAGTTCTTCGCGATCGCGGAGAGCTTCCGCCACCTGTTCACCTCGGAGGACAATGCGCGCGCCGGCGTGCTCGCCGACACCCTCGACGACGCGACGGAGACGTTCCTCAACGAGAACCGCTCGCCCTCGCGCAAGGCCGGGGAGATCGACAACCGCGGCAGCCACTTCTACCTCGCGCTCTACTGGGCCGAGGAGCTCGCGCAGCAGACGGAGGACCGGGAGCTCGCCGAGGCGTTCACCCAGATCGCCGAGCAGCTGCGGAGCAGCGAGCAGGCGATCACCGAGGAGCTCCTCGCGGTGCAGGGCTCGCCGGTGGACCTCGGCGGCTACTACCACCCGGATGAGGAGAAGGTCGCCGCGGTGATGCGGCCCTCGCAGACCTTCAACGACATCATGCGGGGACTGGAGAAGAAGGACGTCTGACCGTCCGTCCCACCCTCCCCGTGAGAGTGCAATATCCTGCGGTTCCTGAGAACGGAACCGCAGGATATTGCACTTTCAGGGCCGCGGTGACGTGCGACAATAGGGCAACGACACCGGTCGGCGCGCTCCTCCCGGGCTCACCGGCCGGTCGCCCCCCATCGACGAAGGACATGAGTGCAGTGACCGATCCGTACCGCTCCCCCGACCCGGCCGGCGACCGGCCCCTCGACGCGTACGACCCCGCGCCCGAGGCGCCCGCCGGCACTCACCCGCCCGCGCGCCGGGACGTCCCGCCGGAGCACGACGAGCGCCGCGACGACTCCCGGCACCGCCGCCCGGCCACCGAGCCGCGCCGCTCGGCCGGTGTGTCCGCCGGGGTGTGGATCGCGCTCATCCTCGGCGCGGTGATCCTCGTCCTGCTGCTGATCTTCATCATCCAGAACAACGTCACCGCGCAGTTCCAGTACTTCGGCTGGGAGTTCAGTCTGCCGCTCGGCGTCGCGATGCTCCTCGCCGCGATCGCCGGGATCCTCGTCGCCGGGCTCGCCGGCTCCGTGCGGATCGCGATCCTGTCCCGCCGGCTCAAGAAGGCCGACCGCTCGCTGGCCGAGGTCGAGCGCATCCTGGACCGCTGATGGGTGCCGCACCGCTGCCGCCGGAGTCCGCGCTGCCGGGCATGCTCGTCGACGTCGACTGGCTCGCCGACCACCTCGACGACCCGCAGGTGCTCGTCGTCGACGTCACGGCCTTCCTCACCCGCACCGACACCGGGGTGCGCGCAGAATCCGGGGCGGACGCCTTCCGGGCCGGACACATCCCCGGCGCGGTGTTCGCCGACCTCGTGGACACCTTCACCACCGCGGAACCGGTCCGCTTCACCGCCCTGTCGAGCTCTGCGTTCGCCCGCGCCGCCGGCGGCCTGGGGATCGATGAGCACGTCGACGTGGTCGTCTACGACCACGGGGAGAGCGAATGGGCGACCCGCCTGTGGTGGAACCTCCGGCTCGAGGGCCACGATCGGGTCGCGCTGCTCGACGGCGGCCTGCCCGCCTGGCGGGCGGCCGGTCATCCGCTGGACACCGGAGATGCGCAGCCGGTGCCGCGCACCTTCACCGCGCGGCGCCGCCCGGAACTGCTCGCCGACGCCGCCGCCGTCGAGTCCGCGACAGGCGCGGGAGTCCCGGTGGTCAATGCGCTCGACCCGGACGCCTACTCCGGGCGCACCCGCCCCTACGGCCGCCCCGGCCACATCCCGGGCAGCACGAACTCGTTCTTCCGCGAGCTCTACGACGAGGACCGCGACCATCGCCTCGTCCCGGCCGAGCAGGCGCGCGCAGTGCTCGCCCCGACCGGGATCCTCGACTCCGCGGCCGCGCCGATCGCCTACTGCGGCGGCGGCATCGCCGCGACCCTCGTCGCCTTCAGCGCCGCCCGTCTGGGCCGCCACGACATCGCCGTCTACGACGGGTCGATGACGGAGTGGGTGGCCCAGGGCCATCCCCTGGAGACGACTCCCGACTAGACCCGCGCCACCTCGCCGCCCCATCCGACCCGACACCCGGTACGATCCGCACCAGCACCGCGATCGACCGGGCACCACAGGAGGAATCATGTACTTCATCGTCGTCAAGTTCCGTGTGAAGCCCGAGGCCGCCGAGGCGTGGCCGGAGATCGTGCGCGACTTCACCGAGGCCACCCGCGCCGAGCCCGGGAACATGTGGTTCGACTGGTCACGCAGCCTCGAGGACCCGCACGAGTACGTGCTCGTCGAGGCCTTCGCCGACGACGACGCGGCCGCCGCGCACGTGGGCAGCGCGCACTTCGCGACGATGCGCGAGGAGTTCCCGCAGCACCTGCAGTCGACTCCGCGGATCATCTCCCGCAAGATCGAGGGCGAGGGCTGGGACGCGATGGGCGAGCTCCAGGTCGACTGACCGCTCGGCCCGGGCGATGGCCTCGGCCCGGCGAGTGACCGCTCGCCCGGTCGACGACCCGGCTCAGTCGGTGACTTCGGCCCGGGACGCGATCCGCACCGCGGTCGGGTGCTCGACGGTGCGCGACACCGTGCAGTGCTTGTCGTGGGACAGGCGCACGAGGCGCTCGACCATGCCGGCCGCCGTCCGGCCGGCCTCGTCGTCGGGGAAGGCGAGATCGAAGTCGATGCCGATGTCGGTGAGCCGGGAGGCGCCGTCCTCCTCGATCTTCCGCCCGCTCGCGGTCGCCCCGAATCGCTGCGGTTCGGTGCGCCGCGTCGTCACGGTGTCGACGTCGATCGCCGAGCATCCCGCGATCGCCGCGAGCAGCAGCTCGACCGGGGTGAGGAGCCCTTCCCCGCGCCCGAACTCCACCGCAGCACCGTTCGCGCCGACGGCCCGGTAGTGATTCTCCGCCACCCGGGTGAGCTCGACGGAGTGCGTGGGCGCAGCAGCCCGGGAGGAATCGGCGGGCGTGGGGTCCTGGGGTGCTCCGGCACCGGTGCGGGGATCATTCATGCGCCCATGATGGCACACGCCACCAGGGCGCACCCGCCACCACCTCCGCCGCCGGCACTGCAGCAGACCGCACAGTCGCAGACCGCACCACCCCATCCCGCGGCTCAGCCGCACCCGGCGATCACCGCGAAGACTTCCCGGAGCTGGACGGGCGCGGCGTTCGCATGGGCGATGACGAGTCCGTGGCGGCGCGGTTCGCCGGACCAGCCGGCGGCGAGATCGCCCACCCGGATCCCGCGGACGGCGAGCGCACGGTGAGCTTCGCGGGTGGCCTCGGCCGGCATCTCCACGACGAGTCCGCGGCCGCGGTGCACGAGTCCGGGCAGGTGCGAGAACTCGGCGACGACCGTTTCCGCGGCCCGCAGGCGTCGGCGCCCGCGAGCGATCCGCCGGCGCAGTCCCCCGGCGGCCAGGTACTCCGCGAGCGCGTGCTGTATGACGGGCGGCACCGCCGGGCCGAGGCGCTCCCGGGCCGCACGGATGCGCGTGCCCTCCGGCCCGCGCGCCACGATGTAGCCCGTGCCGACCGCGGCGGTGAGGACCGTGGAGAAGGTCCCGATGTGCACGACCCCGCCGCCGGGCGCGGAGTCGAACAGCGGCGGCACCGCAGGTCCCAGGTAGCGCGCCTCGCTGTCGTAGTCGTCCTCGATGAGGAGCATCCCGGCATCGGCGGCCCACCGGCACAGCGCGGCGCGGCGGCCGGCGGGCATCGCGGTGCCGTAGGGGAACTGGTGGTTCGGGGTGACGAGCGCGGCCTCGGGCGGGCGGCCGGGAGTCCTGCCGGCGGGCACCGCGCCGGCGAGCCCCTCCGGGGGCAGCCCTTCGGCGTCGACGGCCACCGGGACGAGCTCGACTCCGTGCAGCGCGCGGCGCAGGCCGGGGAATCCGGGGTCCTCGACCACGAGCCTGTCGGCACCGATCGCCGAGAGCACGAGTGCCACCCCGTCCCGCGAGCCGGCGGTGACGAGGATGTCCTCGGCCTCGACGACCATTCCGCGCATGACCCGCAGGTGCTCGGCGATCGCACGGCGCAGCGGCTCCTCGCCGAGCGGGTCGGGAGGGGCCGGCCTGACGTCGAGGGCCCGGCGCCAGGCCGTGCGGAACGCCGCCTCCCCCAAAGGCGACTCCCCGCCGCGGCCCGGCCGCAGATCCACCCGGACGGCAGGGACGCGGGGCACCGGGGAGCTGCGCGGCGCGCTCGGAGCGGCGAGCGCGGCGGCGGGCAGCTCGGGGTCGATGACGGTGCCGCTGCGCGGGCGCTGGACGACGTAGCCCTCGGCGGCGAGCTGGGCGTAGGCGGTGTCGACGGTGCCCCGGGAGACACCGAGCGCCTCGGCGCAGGCGCGCGCCGAGGGGAGCCGGTCGCCGGGGGCGAGCCGGCCGGCGGCGACGGCGGCGCGGATGCCGCGGATGATCTGCACCGGCAGCGCGATGCCCAAGGAGCGGTCGAGGTCGATGCGGAGGTCGTTGCGTGCCACAGGCCCAGTCCATCACATCTGGCCCAATGGAGTGAGATGATTCTGGCACTTCTCCTGGTCCACATCCGGATCTAGCGTGACGAGTGACGCGCCATCCACGCACCCGCACCCGGCGTACGCACCCACCCACCGAGGAGAACCATGACGACCGTCGCCCAGCCCCTGCTCAACACCGGACTCGCCCAGATGCTCAAGGGAGGGGTGATCATGGACGTCGTCACTCCCGAGCAGGCCCGGATCGCCGAGGCGGCCGGCGCGGTCGCGGTGATGGCGCTCGAGCGGGTGCCCGCCGATATCCGCGCGCAGGGCGGGGTGGCCCGGATGAGTGATCCCGACCTCATCGCCGGAATCATCGACGCGGTGTCGATCCCGGTCATGGCGAAGGCACGGATCGGCCACTTCGTCGAGGCCCAGGTGCTCCAGACGCTCGGTGTCGACTACATCGACGAGTCCGAGGTGCTCTCGCCGGCGGACTTCGTCAACCACATCGACAAGTCCGGCTTCGAGGTGCCGTTCGTGTGCGGGGCGACGAACCTCGGCGAAGCGCTGCGCCGGATCACCGAGGGCGCCTCGATGATCCGTTCGAAGGGCGAGGCCGGAACCGGGGACGTGTCCGAGGCGATGCGCCACATCCGCACGATCACCGGCGAGATCCGGACGCTCGCCGCACGCAGCGAGGACGAGCTCTTCGTCGCGGCGAAGGAGCTGCAGGCACCCTACGAGCTCGTCTCCCGGGTGGCGCGCGAGGGCGCGCTGCCGGTGGTGATGTTCGTCGCCGGCGGTATCGCGACCCCGGCGGACGCGGCGATGATGATGCAGCTCGGGGCCGACGGCGTGTTCGTCGGCTCGGGGATCTTCAAGTCCGGGGACCCGGAGAAGCGGGCGCGGGCGATCGTCGAGGCGACCACCCACTACGATGACCCGGCCACGATCGCCCGGGTCTCCCGCGGTCTCGGCGAGGCGATGGTCGGGATCACCGTCGCGGAGCTGCCCGCCCCGCACCGGCTGGCCGAGCGCGGGTGGTGAGCCCGGCTCCCGTCATCGGCGTCGTCGCGCTCCAGGGCGCGGTGACCGAGCACATGCGGACGCTCACCGTGCTCGGCGCCGAGGTCCGCCGGGTCACCAGGCCGGAACACCTCGCCGGGCTCACCGGGCTCGTGCTGCCCGGTGGGGAGAGCACCGCGATGGTGCGCCTCGCCGCCGGGACCGGGCTGTTCCCGGCGCTCACCGACGCGGCGCGTGCCGGCCTGCCGGTCCTCGGCACCTGCGCGGGCCTCATCCTGCTCGCCCGGGAGGTCGAGGACGGTGCGGCGCTCGAGGGCTTCGCACGCGTCCCCGTGCTCGACATCACGGCCCGCCGCAACGCCTACGGCGCGCAGCGCGAATCGTTCACCGCGCGGGTCGCGCTCCGCACCCGCAGTGCCCCCGGGACGGACCCGGACGACGGGCCGGACGCCCCGGATCGGGAGATCGACGCGGTCTTCATCCGGGCCCCGCAGGTCACCCGGGTGGGCCCCGGGGTCGAGGTGCTCGCCGCGCATGCCGGATGTCCGGTGCTCGTGCGGCAGGGGGCGGTCATCGCGGCGGCCTTCCACCCCGAGCTCACCGCAGACCCGGCGGTCCACCGGCTGTTCCTCACCGCCGCCGCGGCCCAGCCGGTGCACTGACGCGATTCCCGGGTCACCCCAGTGCGGTCACCGGTCTCCGCGGTCGTTCCAGTGCGGATACCGTCCGGTAAGCGCACTGGAACGACTGCGGAACCTCGCACTCCCGGGCCGCGCGGCCGACCGAGTCGGCGGGGCGACCGACCCGGCGGCCCTCAGAACTGGAACGAGCTGAAGAGCAGCACCGCGAGGCCGAGGCCGGCGACGAGGTTGACGAGGGTGGCGGCGGCGAACACGAGGATCGGCTTCCAGCCGGCCTCGCGCACCGAGGACACTGAGAATTCGAGTCCGATCGACACGAAGGCGAGGCTGAGCGCCCACACCTGGAGATCCTTGGCCGCATCGAGGCGCGGTTCGAGCACCGCCGGGTCGACCGTCGCGGCGAGCACCGTGGCGACGATCGAGGCGAGGAGGAAGCCGAGGACGAACTTGGGGAAGCGATCCCACACCATCGCCCAGGCGCGCGGCTTGTGCCCGGACGCACTCGCGGAACCCGCACCGTCACCGGCAGCCGCACCGTCACCGTCACCCGCAGCCACCCGGTCGACGCGCAGCGCGAAGAACAGGGTGAGGAGGACGGCGACGAAGCCGAGCAGCGCGTTCTGCGTGACCTTGACGATCGAGGCGATCTGCAGCGGCTGCTCGCCGGCGACCGCACCGGCGGCGGTGACCGCCGCGGTGGTGTCGATGTTGCCGCCGATCCACGCGCCGGTCACCGCCGGTGGCAGCCCCATGAGGGAGGCGAGCCACGGGAGCAGGAAGATCGAGGGCACGGCGAACACGATGACGAGCGTCGCGGTGTAGGCGAGCTGCTCCTTCTTCGCCCGCACCGCACCGGCGGCCGCGACCGCGGCGCTCACCCCGCAGATGGACAGGGCCGAGGCGAGCAGAGCGCGCAGGCGGTCGTCGAGTCCGAGCACCCCGGCGAACCACCAGGTGAAGGCGAAGACGATCGCGATGAGGCAGATCGCCTGCATGACCGCCGGACCGAAGGCCTTGACGAAGATCGCGAAATTGATCGTCGCGCCGAGCAGCACGAGCCCGATCTTGATGAACAGCTCCGTCCGGAACGCGGCGTTCATCCGATCGCGCACCCCGCACAGCGAGAGCACCGCGTTGCCGAGGAACCCGAGGGCGATCGCGTAGATCGGGTACTCGATCGACTGCGCTACATCGCCGAACCACGTCCCGGCGGTCGACTCGGGGACGGTGTCGGTGAGGAGCTGCACGAGGGCGGCGAGGCCGAGCACCACGACCGCACCGGCGATCGTCCACCCGGTGCGGGCACGCGGGGATGCCGGCGCTGCGGGCGCCTCGGCGGAGGTGGTGGCGGGTGCGGGCCCTGATGCGTCGGTGCGGCTCACGGGATGAGGTCCGCGCTGATGAGGCCGAGCAGGCACGCGCCGAGGAGCAGGAGGCCGATGATCGTCGCGGTCCAGTCCTCGTTCAAGGAGAACTTCCCGTGGTCGTCCGGTGAGCTGTCGTCGTCCACGCCCGTATCCCTTCCTCGCTCGGCCCGCCCCGCCCGAGCCGGGCGGCGTCACCTCATCCTATGAGCGTCCGCGACCGCACCCTCCCAGCGGTCTGCCGCGGTCGGGCAGAATTCATCCTCCCGTCACCGGGCGCCGGATCCGCGCCGCCGCTGTCCCGCATCCCGTCCCGGCGTGTGAGCCGGTCCACATTTGCTCACCTGCGCACATCACGACTTGTGCAGGAGCGATCCGAATCGCTAGAAATTGAGGATCGCTGAGCGGACGGATCGAGGAGGGATCGAGTGGAGAACGTGCTCTTCGCCTTCGCGCTCACGCTCGCCGCCGGCCTCGCGACGAGCCTCGGCGGTCTCATCGCGATCCTCGGCGGCGGCGGTCGGTCGAAGCGCTTCCTCGCCGCCGCGCTCGGATTCTCCGGCGGGGTGATGATCTACATCTCGCTCGTCGAGATCCTGCCGAAGGCCGCGGACTCGCTCGCCGAGGAGCACTCCTCGGAGGCTGCGTCCTGGATGGCGGCCGGCGCCTTCTTCGCCGGCATCGCCGTCGTCGCGATCATCGACCGGCTCGTGCCCGACACCGTGAACCCGCACGAAGTCCCCGGCGACATCCACGAGGAGCGGCCCCGGGAGCGCGCGCTGCTGCGGATGGGCACCTTCACCGCGGTCGCGATCGCCGTCCACAACTTCCCTGAGGGCTTCGCGACCTTCGTGTCCGGCCTGCAGGACCCGCAGATCGCGGTCCCCATCGCCGTCGCGATCGCCATCCACAACGTGCCCGAGGGCATCGCGGTCGCCGCCCCGGTCCATCACGCCACCGGGTCGCGGGGCCGGGCGCTGACCCTCGCGACGCTCGCCGGGCTCGCCGAGCCGGCCGGCGCGCTCATCGGGTTCGTGCTCCTCGCACCCTTCATCACCCCCACCCTGTTCGGCCTCGTGTTCGCCGCGGTCGCCGGGATCATGGTGTTCATCTCCTTCGACGAGCTGCTCCCCACCGCGCAGCGCTCCGGACACCATCACCACGCGGTGTACGGGCTCATCGCGGGCATGGCGGTGATGGCGGCCAGCCTGCTCCTCATGATGTGAGGCGGGCGCGGCCGGTACGCTGGGACCCCACCGACCGCGCTGCCCCGGGAGGCACCATGGACACCGACGTCCTCGTCATCGGCACCGGACTCTCCGGGCTCGTCGCCGCGACCGAGGCGGCCCGTGCGGGAGCACGCGTCGTCCTCCTCGACCAGGAGGGTGAGCAGGACCTCGGCGGGCAGGCGTACTGGTCGTTCGGCGGCCTGTTCCTCATCGACTCCCCCGAGCAGCGACGGATGGGGATCCGCGACTCCTTCGAGCTCGCCCGGGCCGACTGGATGGGCTCGGCCGGCTTCGAGGAGCACGATATGTGGCCGCGCCGATGGGCGGAGGCGTACCTCGACTTCGCGCACGGGGAGAAGCGGGCGTGGCTCCACGCGATGGGCCACCGGTTCTTCCCCGTCGTCGGCTGGGCCGAGCGCGGGGACGGCACCGCCGACGGCCACGGGAACTCCGTGCCCCGATTCCACATCACCTGGGGCACCGGCCCCGGCGTCGTCGCGCCGTTCCTCGCCCGCACCAAGGAGCTCATCAGCGCCGGCCGGCTGCAGGTCCGCTTCCGCCACCGGGTCGACGCACTCCTCACCGGGCCCGGCTCCGTCACCGGCGTGCGCGGCTCGCTGCTCGCACCCGATGACAGCCCGCGCGGCGTCGCCTCGAACCGGGAGGTCACCGGGGAGTTCGAGCTGCGGGCCGGCGCGACGGTCACCGCCTCGGGCGGGATCGGCGCGAACCACGCGCTCGTGCGGCAGAACTGGCCGACCGACCTCGGCACTCCCCCGCGCACCATGATCTCCGGGGTGCCGGAGTACGTCGACGGGCGGATGATCCCGATCGCCCAGGCCGCCGGCGCGCACCTGCTCAACCCCACCCGGATGTGGCACTACACCGAGGGCATCCGCAACTGGGACCCAGTGTGGGCCGGCCACGGGATCCGGATCCTACCCGGCCCCTCGTCCCTGTGGCTCGACGACCGCGGGCGGCGGCTGCCCGTCCCGCTGTTCCCCGGCTCCGACACCCGGGCCACGCTCAAGCACCTGCGGGAGATCGACGCGGAGCACTCGTGGTTCGTCCTCAACCAGCGGATCATCGAGAAGGAGTTCGCACTCTCGGGCTCGGAGCAGAACCCGGATCTGACCGGGAAGTCGATCCGGGCCACGCTCGGGCGGGTGCGCGCGGGGGCGACCGCGCCGGTGGAGGCGTTCAAGCGCCACGGGGAGGACTTCGTCGTCGCGGATTCCCTCGAGGAGCTCGTCGCGGGGATGAACGCGCTCACCGGGGCCGAGACGGGGGCCGGCACGGGGGCCGGGGCCGGCACGGGTGCCCGGCACGTGCTCGACCCGGTGGAGATCCGGCGCATCGTCGAGGCGCGCGATGCCCAGGTGGAGAACGATTTCGGCAAGGACGCCCAGCTCGCCGCGATCCGGCAGGCGCGCGGGTTTCTCGGCGACCGGCTCATCCGGGTCGCCCCGGTGCACCGGATCCTCGACCCGGCGGCCGGACCGCTCATCGCAGTGCGCCTCCACATCCTCACCCGCAAGACCCTCGGCGGCCTCCACACCGACCTCCGGGCGCGGGTGCTCGATGCGACCGGGACGCCGATCGACGGCCTCTACGCCGCGGGCGAGGCGGCCGGGTTCGGGGGCGGCGGCATGCACGGGTTCAACTCGCTCGAGGGGACGTTCCTCGGCGGCTGCCTGTTCTCCGGCCGGGTCGCCGGCCGCGCCGCCGCGGCAGCGGTCTGAGCCGAGGCTCCTGACCCGGTGCGCGCTCTGCTGACCCGGCGCGCACCTCGAGCGCGGGGCACCTGCCCGGACCGTGGTGGAAACGGCGGACAGTGGTGGCATCGATGCCACCATTCCAGCACGGAACCACCACAGTCCGCAGCGCGCACTCGCGGGGCTGTGCCGGCGCGCCGGTGCGTGCGGGGTCGGAGCGTTCAGACTGCCACGGACAGGGCGCCCGGGAGCACGGAGATGCGCAGCCGGGCGACGTTCGGGAACGGTTCGCCGTCGAGGTGGATCGGTGCCGGTGCCGCGGGGACGATCTCCGCCCAGGCGCACCGGTGGTAGGCGAGCACAGCAGGCGCCTCGTCCTGTCCGAGCAGCCCGAAGCAGGCGATCCGCGCCCAGTCCCGCACGCTCCGCGGCGTGCACACGAGCAGCTCGAGGTCCCCGGCGTCCGGAGCGGCGCGCGGGAACACGCGGATCAGCCCCGGCAGGCCGGCGACGTTCCCGGCGAGCACGCTCCACGCCGGTCCGCGGAACTCCCCGTCGTGCCACCGCACGTGCACCCGGGTGCCGGCATCACCGAGGTGCCGGAGTCCGGCGACCAGGTAGGCCGGCCAGCCGAGGACCCGTTTGGCCCGGTCGGTGAGCCCCATGATCGTGGCGGCGTCGCGGCCGAGGCCGGCCGCAGCGAGGAACACCTCGCGCACCTCGGCGCCGGTTCGGGTACGGATGACGGCGATGCCGACATCGGCGCGTCGCACCTCGGCGGCGAACTGCCGCGAGACGCTCGCCGGGCCCGGGGTGACGCCGAGGTTCCGGGCGAAGAGATTCGCGGTGCCTGTCGGCACGAGGGCGAGCGGCGGGAGGTCCGCGCCCTCCCCCTCGGCGGCCATCATGCCGCGCACTGCGGAGCGCACCGTGCCGTCGCCGCCGACGACGACGATCCGGGCAGCACCCGCACAGACCGCGGCAGCGGCCTGCTCCTCCCCCTCGTGCACCGGGGTGGTGCGGTGCAGGGTCCACGGGATGCCGCGGTCGGCGAGGAGCGCGGTGAGCTCCGCGCACCGCCGGCGGCCGCTCGCGTGGATCGGGTTGAGGACGATCGCCCAGGGGCCCACGTGCTCTGCTCGGGTCAGAGGTACCGCTTGATCCCGGAGAACTGCTTGCCTCGGTCCCAGGCCCGCCAGTCGACGATCTCGACGCTCTTCGAGGCGTTGGGGGCGTGGATCATCTTCCCGTGCCCGAGGTAGATGCCGACGTGGTGGACGGCCCCGCGGCCGCCGTTGCCGGCGAAGAAGATCAGGTCGCCGACTGCGAGGTCCTTCACCTTCACCGACTTCCCCGCGCGCGACTGGGGGCCGGAGTCGCGCGGGATCTCGATGCCGTGGGCGCGGTGCACCGCATAGGTGAAGCCCGAGCAGTCGAACCCGGATGAGGAGGTACCGCCCCACAGGTAGCGCACCCCGAGGAAGTCCTTCGCGGTGGACACGAGCTCGGAGGGCTTGGGCTCCTCCGGCCCGCTGCCGGCCGGGTGGAGGTCGACGTCGCGGGTGGGCGCCCAGCCCTTCGCCCCGTCGGGCAGCGCCACCCGCACCCGGTCCCCGGCGCGGGCGAGCACGGGCAGCTCGGCGTTGAACGGCACGTGCTCGACCGCGCCGCCGGTGGGCCGAGCGGTGACCTCGGTGGTGCTGCTGGTGACGATCGCGGTGCCGTGGGCGTCGAGCGCCCGGTCGAAGTCGCGGTTCTCCACGAGCTGGCGGGTCGGCACCCAGCCGGGGTAGCCGTGCTCGTCCCCCGGGCTCTGCTGGCGGGCGACAGCGACCTTCGCCCAGTCGTCGGAGATCTCGAGGATCCGCACCTCGTCGCCGTAGACCGCTTGGGTCTGCGTCCGCCCGGTGAGCGCACGCCGCACCTCGGTCGTCGACAGGTTCGTGCTCCATTCCCCGGTCCGCACGGGGTTCGCGAGCGCCGGTGCATCGATGCGGCGCGGTGAGGAGGGCTTCGTCCACAGGGTGGCGACGGTGACGTCGACGAAAGCGGTGTCCCCGGCCTCGAGCCCCTTGCCCGGGGTCGCGGTGGGGCCGGCGACGGGTGTCCGGTCGATCGCGCCGGCGGACAGGCCCGGGACGGCACCGGCCGGCACTGCGGCGCCGGCGAGGAGGCCGATCCCGAGGACGGCGGCGCTGAGACCGCGGCCCACCCGGCGACGGGGAGCACTGCGGGAGGACTGAGCAGCGGAGGTCCGAGCAGCAGCGCTCTGACGGACAGCAGGCAGGGGTGCAGGCATGGGTGCGTCCTAAGGAGTGGGAAGTGGGACAGCTGCCGACAGTGTAGACATGCCGATCCGCAGCTCCCACCGGGAATCGCACTGGTGCGGGCCATCGTCACGGAATCGTGACTCTGCCGCGCGACTCCCCTACCGGAGGAGCCCGAGTCCCCGCCGCGCGATCCGTACCCCGCGAGATCCCACGATCCGTACGCCCGCGGTGGGACAATGGGTCCATGGTCCCGGCAGGCAGCATCGCGGCGCTGAGCGCGGCCCTCGGGTGCGGCAGCGACGAGGTCTCCGTGCTCGAGGCGATGCTCGTCATGGAGGAGAATCCCGTCACCCGCTCCTGTGCGGGTGAGCTGAGCTGGGAGTTCATCAATTCCGGGGTGGACTTCGTGTTCTCCGACAGCACCCTGTCCGCGATCGGCATCCGCCTCGTCTACGACCGCAGCGGCGGCTTCAACGGCATCGCGGTCCCCTCGTGGCTCGTCGCCGATTGGCACCGCCGCCCGGGCCCGGCGGACATGCGCCGGGCGTTCGGCGAGCCCGTCGCGGCCGGGGAGACCGCTCGTGAAGAGGTGCGGCTGCCGGAATGGGAGGCGCTCGGCGAGGTCTCGCAGCGCACCCGTCCCGGCACGCTGTGGGAAGTGTTCGACCTCGCGGACGGGGTGATCCACGCCGACTACGACGACTCCCGCACCGTGCGCACCCTCACCCTCATGGCCGAACCCCGCTGAGTCCTCGCACCATCTCCCCGAGCCCGGCACCCCCTCCCCCGGGCCCGTGCCCCTCGCTAGGCTGGGTCCATGGACATCACCCTGCGCACCGGAGACATCACCACCTCGACCGCGGACGCGATCGTCAATGCGGCGAACTCCTCGCTGCTCGGCGGGGGCGGGGTGGACGGCGCGATCCACCGCGCCGCGGGCCCGGAACTGCTCGCCGAGTGCCAGGAGCTGCGCGCCACCACGCATCCGGACGGGCTGCCGCCCGGTCAGGCCGTGGCGACCGGAGCGGGCGCGCTGCCGGCCCGCTGGGTCATCCACACCGTCGGCCCGAACCGGCACGCCGGCCAGACCGATGTCGCCGTCCTCGAATCGTGCTTCGCCACCGCGCTCGACGAGGCCGAGCGGATCGGGGCGCGCACGCTCGCCTTCCCCGCGATCGGCGCCGGGGTCTACGGCTGGGACGCCGCCGAGGTGGCCCGCGCCGCCCTCCGGGTGCTCACCGATGCCGGTGCGGCCGAACGCTGGCCGGGGGTCGGGTCGGTCGAGTTCGTGCTCTTCGGCGACGCGGTCGCCGACGCCTTCGCCGCCGTGTTCTGACGCGGTTCCGCGGTGCGTCCGGTGCTTCGGCCGTGTCCGCGCCCTGTGCCAGAATGACCGCATGAGCGATTCCCAGGCGAACCTCGAGGCCATCCGCACCGGCTACACCTTCGACGTCCCCGCACTCGACCTCGGCTCCGCCATCGACGGCGACACCGTGGTCACCGACGCCCGCGTCCGCCTGCCGCTGGGCATGCTCAACCGGCACGGGCTCGTCGCAGGTGCCACGGGCACCGGCAAGACGGTGACGCTCCAGGTGCTCGCCCAGGCGATCTCCGATGCCGGGGTGCCGGTGTTCGCAGCGGACATGAAGGGCGATCTGTCCGGTATGGCGACGCCCGGCGAGGGCTCCGAGAAGCTGCTGGCCCGCACCTCGACGAACGGCCAGGACTGGACTCCCGCGGCGAGCCCGGTGGAGTTCCTCGCCCTCGGCGGGGAGGGCACCGGGGTGCCGCTGCGCGCCTCGGTCACCTCGTTCGGCCCGCTTCTCCTGTCGAAGGTCCTCGAGCTCAACGACACCCAGGAGTCCGTACTCGGCCTGCTCTTCCACTACGCGGACGCGCAGGGTCTCGCACTCCTCGACCTCAAGGACCTCAAGGCCGTGCTCACCCACCTGACCTCGGACGAGGGCAAGGCCGAGCTCAAGTCGATCGGCGGGGTGAGCAGCGCCTCGGTGGGCGTCATCCTCCGGTCGATCGCCAACCTCGAGGCGCAGGGTGCCGACGTGTTCTTCGGGGAGCCGGAGTTCGACATCGCGGACCTCCTGCGCACCGCAGAGGACGGCCGCGGCATCGTCTCGATACTCGAGCTGCCCGCGGTGCAGAACCGCCCGGCCCTGTTCTCGACCTTCCTCATGTGGCTGCTCGCGGAGCTGTTCGAGACCCTGCCGGAGGTCGGCGATCCGGAGAAGCCGGCGCTCGTGTTCTTCTTCGACGAGGCGCACCTCCTGTTCCGCGATGCCTCGAAGGCGTTCCTCGACTCGGTCGCGCAGACCGTGCGCCTCATCCGCTCGAAGGGTGTGGGCATCGTGTTCGTCACCCAGTCCCCCACGGACGTCCCCGACGAGGTGCTCGCCCAGCTCGGCTCGCGCATCCAGCACGCGCTGCGCGCCCACACCCCCAAGGACGCCAAGGCTCTCAAGGCCACGGTGGAGACCTTCCCGATCACCGACTTCGACCTCGGGGCGCTCCTCACCGGGCTCGGCACCGGCGAGGCCGTCGTCACGGTCATGGATCCCGACGGCTCCCCCACCCCGGTGGCCCCGACCCGGGTCTTCGCCCCGGCCTCCCGCATGGGACCGACCGACGCCCCGGTGATGGAGCAGATGGTCGCCGGCTCCCCGCTCCAGGCGAAGTACGGGGAGGCGATCGACCGGGAGTCCGCTCACGAGCTCCTCACCCGGCGCTACTCCGAGGCCGAGGCGCAGCCGGAACCGGCCGACTGCCCGGCGAACGCCCCGCGCACCCCCGACGCCTCGACCACGGACCCGGGGCCCGCGGACACGCCGCCGGCACCCACCCGCCAGGAGACCCCGACCCGCATCCCGACGCCCCGCCGCGCGCCCCGGCAGCGCGCGGAGACGGCGTCCGCTCCGCAGGAATCGATGTTCGAGAAGGTCGTCGAATCGCAGGCCTTCAAGCAGTTCACCCGCACCGCCGCCCGGGAGATCGCCCGCGGCATCTTCGGCACCGGGCGCAGGCGCCGCCGGTGACCGACGGCCCCGACGATCACGCACCGGGCTCCGCACACCCGGACTCCGGGGAACCGGCATCCGTGCCGCAGGCGTCCCCGGTGCCGACCACCGAGCACCATGCGCCGGGCGGCCCGCTGGCCCCGAACGTCACCGACACCGCGCTGATCTTCGAAGGCGGCGGGATGCGTGCCTCGCTCACCTCCGCCGTCGTCGTCGTGCTCCTCGAGGCAGGGATCCGGTTCGACTACGTCGCCGGGATCTCCGCCGGGGCGAGCAATCTCGCCAACTACCTGTCGCAGGACTCCCGGCGGGCCCGCCGCTCCTTCGTCGACTTCGCCGCGGACCCGAGGTTCGGCGACGTGCGCACGATGCTCCGCGGCGAGGGCCTGTTCAACGCGAAGTACATCTACGAGGAGACCGGCCTGCCCGACCAGGCGCTGCCCTTCGACTGGCGGACCTTCGCCGACAATCCCGCCGACTTCCGGATCGGCGCCTTCGAAGCGGAGACCGGGGACGAGGTGTTCTTCTCCCGCGCGGATGTCACGGAGATGACCGACCTCATGGTGCGGGTGCGCGCCTCCTCGACGATGCCGGTGATCATGCCGCCGGTGACGATCGACGAGCGCACCTACGTCGACGGGGCGCTCGGGGCCGACGGCGGCATCGCCCTGTCCCGCGCCCAGGCGGACGGCTACGAGAAGTTCTTCGTCGTGCTCAGCCAGGAGCGCGCGTATCGCAAGGCCCCGCAGCGCTTCCCGTGGTTCTACCGACAGTACTTCCGCCGGCACCCGGCGATCGCCGAGGCCCTCCTCACCCGCTGGCAGCGCTACAACGACACCCGGGATCGGCTGCTCGAGCTCGAGCGGGCCGGGCAGGCCTACCTGTTCGCTCCCGAGGTCATGCCGGTGGGCAACGGCGAGCGCGACCTCGCGAAGCTCGCCGCGAGCCACCGCCGCGGCCTGTCGCAGGCCCGCCGCGAGCTGCCCGCCTGGCAGGAGTTCCTCGGCCGCGCCTGAGGTGCGTGCGATCGAGCTGCGTGCGCTCTGAGGCATTCGCGTGCGGACTGAGGCGCTCGCGCGCCCGCGCTCTGAGGCATTCGCGTGCGGTGGCCGGTCCCCGCGCTGCCCTCCCCGCCCAACTGCGGAGTATCCGAAGAGCGGCGCGCAATTGCGCGTCGCCTTTCGGATACCGCGCAGTACGCAGCGCGTCAGTGCCTCAGGTCAGCACCTCAGTTCACTGCCGTGCTCGGTCGGTGCCTCACTCGATGGGGTCGAGGTACATCCAGCGGCCGGCGCGGCGGACGAACCGCGACTTCTCGTGCATCCGGCCCTGCGCCATGAGGTCGCGGAACCGGGCGGTGAAGGTCACCGTGCCCTCCTCGTCCTCCGGTCCGCCGCCGGTGACGTCCTCGATCTCGAGACCGAGCCACTGCGTCGTCCGATCGGCCGTCGAATCCACCGGCCGGGTGCGCGGGTGCCAGGTGCGGAACAGGTGGTCGTCGTCGCGCAGCGCGAAGGCCGTGTAGCGCGAGCGCATGAGCGCCTCGGCGGTCTCCGGCCACACCTCGCCGGCGAGCGCCGGCCCGCAGCACTCGATCAGGGAGCTGCCCGCAGGCACTCCGCCGCACGGGCACGGGATCACAGCAGACATCTGTCCTCCTTCGTCTAGCATGACCCTATGCCGAAGCCGCAGCACTGCACGACCGCCCCTGCCCAGCCTTCCCGCCGCGTCGGCCGGAGCACCCGATGAGCGGCGGTCTCGTCGCCCTCCTCGACGATGTCGCCGCACTCGCACGGATCGCCGCGGCGAGCGTCGACGACGTCGCCGCCGGAGCCGCGAAGGCGAGCGCGAAGGCCGCCGGCGTGGTCATCGACGACGCCGCGGTCACCCCGCAGTACGTCACCGGCGCTGAGCCCTCGCGCGAGTTGCCGATCATCTGGCGGATCGCCAAGGGTTCGCTGCGCAACAAGCTCCTCATCATCGTCCCGGTGCTCCTCGTCCTCAGCCAGTTCGTGCCGTGGATCCTCACCCCGATCCTCATGCTCGGCGGCACCTACCTGTGCTTCGAGGGCGCGGAGAAGGTGTGGGCGAAGATCCGCGGGCACCATGCGGAGAAGGGCGAGCCCGCGGTCGAGCAGGGCAGGGATGCCGAGGACAAGATCGTCAAGAGCGCGATCACCACGGACTTCATCCTCAGCTGCGAGATCATGGTGATCTCCCTCAACGAGGTCACCGACGAGACGCTGCTGAGCCGCGCGATCATCCTCGTCGTCGTCGCGATCGGCATCACCCTGCTCGTCTACGGCGTGGTCGGCCTCATCGTCAAGATGGACGACATCGGCCTCCACATGGCGAAGAAGGACTCGGCCGGCTCCCAGAAGTTCGGTCGTCTGCTCGTCAGCGGGATGCCGCACGTGCTCGACTTCATCTCGCTCGTCGGCACCTTCGCGATGCTCTGGGTGGGCGGCCACATCATCCTCGTCGGCATGGACGAGCTCGGATTCCACGCGCCGTACGCATTCGTCCACGGGATCGAGGGCCTCGTCGCCGGCATCGCGGTCGCCGGTCCGATCCTCGCCTGGCTCATCAACACGTTCTTCTCACTCGTCCTCGGTCTGCTGTGGGGCCTCGTCGTCGTCGGCATCGTCCACCTGCTGCCGATCGGTCGCAAGCACGGCGACGTGCACACGAGCACCGACAGCGCCCGGGGAACCGCCGCCGAGGCGCGCGCCGGCTCACCCGCGCAGGCCGGGGAGCCGTCCCCTGACGGGGACGGGCCGACCGGTTCGCACGCCCCCGGGCACCGCCCGGGCGACTCCGCCTGAGGCGGCCCGGGTTCAGCGGAAGCGCCGCCACACCTCGGTGAGGAATGCGGTGAGCGGTTCGGCGCCTCCGCGCAGGGTGCTCGGCAGGGACAGGCCGGGTCCGCCGATGAGCTTCTCCTCGGTGGCGCGCAGGGACGCCAGGATCTCCGAGTCCGACTCCGCGATGTGCTCGGCGGCGGCCGGGGTGAGGCGGATGACGGTCATCTCCGTGGTGCGTCCGCTGCCGCCGGGCACCTCGGCCGTGTCGATCCCGGTGATGCCGGACCAGGCGAGCCGCCCGAGGTTGCGCTTGGAGTTCGGCCAGCCGCGCTTGAGCTCGACCCCGTCGGTGGTGACGATGAGCCGGTCGGGGTTGACGAACTGGCTGGCGAACAGCGGGAGGCCGAGCACTCCGAAGAAGCCGACGGACAGGATCCCGATCATCCACGACCAGGACCACATGGGCGATTCGAGGATCATGAGCAGGCCGGCGGCGGTGAAGCCGAGCGCGATGCCGAACACGCAGCCGAGCCCGGCCTTGCCCGTCGTGATGACGACGCGCCCCGAGCGGTCGAGCCGGGCGCGCCAGGTGTCGGTGAGGGATGCCATGGACTCACCGTACCCAGCCGCACCGGTGTTCGGAGATCCGGAATGTTCCGATTCCGTGACACCGGAGGCCGCCGTCCCCGCGGCGTACCCGGCGATGGTGCGCCGCTACATCCAGCGCACCCCGTCGTCCTCGAACTCGCTGAGGCGGCGGGCGATCATCCGGCGCAGGAGCGCGTGCGGGATCGGGGCGTCATAGGGCAGCTTCACCGAGCTCTTCGCCGCGGCGAACTCCGTGATCTCGGCGGCGGACGCCTCCTTGGTCGAGGGGGTGAACACGAAGTTCGCGTGGTGCCGGTGCCCGCTGAATTGGAACAGGATCGTGTCGGTCCAGTAGGCCGGGCTGCCCCACTTGAGGCCCTCCTCCGTGTGCGGAGCGGCCTCGCGGCTGAGTTCGCGGAGCTCTCCGAGGAACTCCCTGACGGGTGATTCGAGCCTCGCGAGGTACTCCTCGACGGTGCGCGGCTTCTGCGAGTCGGTCATGGCGGGCCTCCGTGGAGTGTTCGGGACGGGCGCGGTCGTCTCCTCGGAGTGTATGCCCGCGCTGTGATCGCGCCGCACGGTGACGCCGCCCCGATAGTCTGGGCCCATGAGCAGCGACGCCGCGGATCAGCAGGCCCAGGGACCGACCGTGCACTGTGACGACCAGCCCGAGGGCGCGGAGAAGGTCGTCCTCGATCGCCTCCGCACCCAGCTGCCCGATGACGCGGTGATCATCCACGGGCAGCGGCTCACCACCCCGGACGCCGACGTCGAGATCGACTTCCTCATCCTGTGGCCGGGCATCGGGATCGTCGTGCTCGAGGTCAAGGGCGGTCAGGTGCGGGTGCAGGACGGACGCTGGTCGGCGAGCGGCAATCCGCTGCGCCGCTCGCCGCTCGATCAGGCGATGGCGGGCAAGTACGCGTTCCTCGACTGGATCCGGCCCCGGATGAGTGTGCGCCCCGGCCGCACCGTCCACATGGCGTGCCTGCCCTACACGAACACCTCGCGGTGGGACGATCTGCCGGATGCGCCGCGCAGCCATGTCGTCGGCCAGCAGGACCTCGACGGTCTCGCCGCGGCGATGAGCACGGTGCTGCGCACGTCCATGCAGCGCGAGGACCCGCCGAGCCCGGCGGCCGTCGCCCTCGTGGTCAAGCAGCTGCGGCAGACGCACGCCGCGATCGAGAACGCGCGCTCGGCCGCGATCGAGCTCGAGGACCGCGCGAACCGCTTTACACAGGAGCAGGAGAAGCTCCTCTCCGTGCTCCGCTACCAGACCCGCGCCGAGCTCAGCGGCGGTCCCGGCTCCGGCAAGACCCACCTCGCGCTCATCAAGGCCCGGCAGCTCGCCGCGGACGGGCAGCGGGTGGCACTCATGTGCTACTCCCGCGGGCTCGGACGCTACTTCGAGCTCATGACCGCGCAGTGGCCGCAAGCGGAGCGCCCGGCCTTCATCGGCCTCTTCCACGACCTGCCGCTGAGCTGGGGCGCCGAGCACGCCGGTGACGACGACCCGCAGTTCTGGGAGGTCGAGCTCCCCACCCGGATGCGCGCGCTCGCCGCCGAGCGCGACCGGGCGGAGCTGTTCGACGCGATCGTCGTCGACGAGGGCCAGGACTTCTCCAACCTCTGGTGGGAGGCGGTGCTGTCGTGCCTGCGCGACCCGGACGCCGGCGTGCTCTACGTCTTCACCGACGAGCGGCAGCGGATCTTCGATCGCGACGGGGACGCCCCGATCGAGATGAACCCCTTCCACCTGGGCGAGAACCTGAGGAACGCGCAGACCGTGGCCGAGGCGTTCGGCTGGCTGTCCGACGAGCCGCAGATCGTCCGCAATCCCGGCGGGGAACCGGTGGAGCAGATCGATGTGCCGTTCGACCAGGCTCTCGAAGCCGCCGACGACGCCGTGGAGCGACTGCTGGAGAGCGGCGACTGGAAACCGGAGGACATCGCGCTCCTCACCACCTACAGCCGCCACCCGGTGCAGAAGGAGACCGTCGAGACCGAGGGCTACGACGCCTACTGGGACGGGTTCTTCTCCGCCTCCCAGGTGTTCTACGGCCACGTGCTCGGCTTCAAGGGGCTCGAGCGGGCCGTCGTCGTGTTCTGCATCAACGGCTTCCGCGATCCCGCCCGCGCCCGCGAGATGCTCTACGTCGGGATGTCGCGGGCGCGCTCCAAGCTCGTGCTCGTCGGCAACATGACGAAGATCCAGGAGCTCACCGCGGTCGCCGAGGAGCCCTGAGCCGGCATCCACCAATCAGGGGTGTTCGCACGTGATCCATGGGGACGACCTCTCTGCGATCTCATGCGGGTCCACGCCGAACAGCGGAACGAGTGGGGTGCACTTCTGGTGACGCATCCGGGGATGCCGAACGGCCGCCGGATTCCTCCGACGGCCGTTCGGGTCGAGCTGCTCGCACCCGGCCGGGGCTCGGTGCCCGGCGGGGCAGGAATCACAGGTTCGGGAAGGATCCGATCGACTCGCCCTCGCCGGCTTCCAGGAGCGACTTGCCGCGGCCGACGATCTTCTTGTCGACCTTGCCGACGACCCGATGGTCCTTCTCCGGGTAGTCGAACTGCGAGAGCACGTAGCGCATCGCCTCGAGGCGGGCGCGCTTCTTGTCGTTCGACTTCACCACGGTCCACGGGGCGTGGGCGGAGTCGGTGTAGAAGAACATCGCCTCCTTCGCCTCGGTGTAGGCGTTCCACTTGTCGCGGCTGGCGAGGTCGGTCGGCGAGAGCTTCCACTGCTTGACCGGGTCGTTGGACCGGGCCTGGAAGCGGGCGGCCTGCTCCGCCTGGGAGACGGAGAACCAGAACTTGATGAGGTGGATGCCGGAGTCGACGAGCATCCGCTCGAACTCGGGGCAGGTCCGCATGAACTCGAGGTACTGGGCGGGGTCGCAGTAGCCCATGACGCGCTCGACGCCGGCCCGGTTGTACCAGGAGCGGTCGAAGAACACGATCTCTCCGCCGCTGGGCAGGTGCTCGACGTAGCGTTGGAAGTACCACTGGGACTGTTCGCGCTCGGTGGGAACGCTCAGTGCGACGATGCGGGCGCCGCGCGGGTTGAGGTGCTCCATGAACCGCTTGATCGACCCGCCCTTGCCGGCGGCGTCGCGGCCCTCGAAGAGGATCGCGATCTTCTGGTCGTTGGTCTTGACCCAGAGCTGGAGCTTGAGGAGCTCGACCTGGAGCTGTCGCTTCTGGCGCTCGTAGCTGCGCCGGGACAGCTTGGTCTCGTAGGGGTAGTTCTCCTGCCACGCCGGGATCCCGCCGGGACCGCTGGGAGCGGTGGCCTTGGCGTCCTTCGCCGCCTGCACCTTGACCTTGGAATGGAGTTCGACGAGCTCGTCGACCTCGTACCGGTTGTGGTCGTGCTCGATATCGAGTTCGGTCATGCGGCACCCTCGGCTCTGCGGCTCAAGCGACGCAGGATACGCCGCCGGTCAATTGTACAGGACATGGACGATGCCCGCCGTGCCCGGGGGCTCCGGCACGGCGGGCATCGCGAGCGGATCTCAGCCCAGGGCTGCGACGGCGGCGTCGTAGTCCGGTTCGGTGGTGATCTCGGGGACGAGCTCGGTGTACGTCACGGTGCCGGACTCGTCGAGGACGAGCACGGCCCGGGCGAGCAGACCGGCCATCGGCCCGTCGGCGAGCCTGAGACCGAAGTCCTCGCCGAAGCTCGAGCGGAACGCCGAGGCGGCGGTGACGTTGTCGATGCCCTCGGCCCCGCAGAAGCGCGCCTGCGCGAACGGCAGGTCCTGGGAGACGCAGAGCACAGCGGTGTTCTCGAGGCCGGCGGCGAGCTCGTTGAACCGGCGCACCGAGGCGGCGCAGACGCCGGTGTCGATGCTCGGGAACACGTTGAGGACGAGGCGCTTGCCGGAGAACGATCCACTCGTCACCGCGCCGAGGTCAGTGCCGACGAGGTCGAACGCCGGGGCCTGGGCACCGGTGGCGGGGAGATCGCCGGAGGTGTGGACGGGTGTCGATTTGAATGCGGTTTCAGCCATGACCCCATCCTCGCCTGCCCGCGGCCCGCGATCAACCGTCTGCGGCATCCGTCCGGGTTCGCCGAGCGGCCTCCCGCTCGTCCTCCTCGGCCTCGATCTCGTGGACCGTGGGCGAGAACTTCCGCTCGAACACGACGAGGGCGGCCACCGCTGCGGCGCCGAGGAGCGCGAGCAGCACCGGCCCGAGCACGGGATCGTAGGGGGCGAGCAGGGTTCCCGGAGCGCTCTCATCGCCGCCGGCCGACGACTGCCACGGCCACAGGGCACGGAGCGAACCGATCATCAGCCCGGTCATGACGAGCAGGGTGAGGCGGCGGTGGCGGGTGAGGAGGTGCTTGAGGAGCCGCACGAACGAGGCGAGCCCGACGAGTGCGCCGAGACCGAACACCGCGATGTAGCCGAGGTCCCGGTCGTCGAGCGCGCTCATCGTCGTCGAGTACAGGCCGACGGCGAGGAGGAAGAAGGAGCCGGAGACCCCAGGCACGACGAGCGCGCAGATCGCGATCGAGGCGGCGAGGAACACGACGAGGAGCGAGGGGTCGGTCTGCGCTCCGCCGCCGGCGAATCCGATGAGCACGAAGGCGATGATCGCGGCTCCGATGACGAGCCCGGCATCGAGCAGCCGGGCGCCGGCCGAGGGCGATTCGCGGGAGGGGAGCATGAGGACCGGGACGAGGATGCTCATCGCGACGAGTCCGAAGAACAGGCCGCGCGAGGCCTCGGGGTGGTCGGCGACGAAGCGGGCCATCACTCCGGCGGCGGTGAGCACCGCGGCGGCCATCCCGATGAGCACCGGGATGATGAGCAGCCACTGCGTGCGCGCGAGCTCCGCCCGGAACCCGGCCCAGCGGTCGGGGCCGGCGACGAGCCGCTTGATCGCGGACAGCATGTGCGAGGCGGAGTCGATGAGCTGGTCGTAGACCCCGGTGACGAGTGCGACGGTGCCGCCGGACACGCCCGGGACGAGCTCGGCCATGCCGATGAGGAAGCCGCGGACGAGGTCGAGGGGCAGCACCCACAGGGGGCGTCGGGCCGGGGCGCTCATTCGGCCCCCGCAGCGGTGCGCTCGCTCACCTGGCGCTGGATGCGCGCGAGCATGCCGCTCATCCCGCGCAGCCGCAGCGGGCTCACCTGCTCCTCGAGCGACAGGCGCAGCGGCAGCTCCGCCGGGACTGAGAGCACGGTGGCGGCCGGGCGGCCGTCGAGTCCCTCGTGGAGGATGCCGGCGAAGCCGCGGGTGGTGGGTGCTTCGGGCGGGGCGCTGAAGTGGAGGTGCACGGTGCGCTCGGGGTCGTCGTCGACCTCGGTGACGAGGAAGATCGGCGACTGGCATTCGGGTACCGGTTCGAGCAGCTCGGGGTGCTCGGCGAAGCGCTCGGGCAGGTCCGGCAGCTCCTGGCTGAACTCGAGGAGCAGCTGGAGCTTGTCCGGGTCCGGCATCGCGGCGAAGTCGTCGGCGATCTCCTGCAGGCCGCCGGGCAGGGGTGCGGTCTCGCTCACGACGTCCGGGCCTCCCCCGGCTCCTCGCCGCGCGCGATCGGCACGCGAACGACGTTGCCCCATTCGGTCCACGAGCCGTCGTAGTTCTTCACGCCGCGGAAGCCGAGCAGGTGCTCGAGGACGAACCACGTGTGGCTCGAGCGCTCACCGATCCGGCAGTAGGCGATGACGTCCTCGTCCGTGTCGAGCCCGAGGTCGTCGACGTAGATGCTGCGGAGCTCCGCGGCGGACTTGAAGGTGCCGTCCTCGTTCGCGGCCCGGGCCCACGGCACGGAGCGGGCGGTCGGGATGTGCCCGCCGCGCAGCGCGCCCTCTTCCGGGTAGTCGGGCATGTGGGTGCGCTTACCGGTGTACTCGTCGGGGCTGCGGACGTCGATGAGCGGGACGCCGCCGATGCGCTCGAGCACCTCGGGGAGGAAGGCGCGGATCCGCGAGTCGTCGCGGTCGATGACAGGGTAGTCGGTCGCCGGGCGCTCGGGCTTGGCGGTGGTGAGCTCGCGGCCCTCGGCCTGCCACAGGGCGCGGCCGCCGTCCATCAGACGGACGTCGGAGTGGCCGAACAGGGTGAACACCCAGAGGGCGTAGGCCGCCCACCAGTTGGACTTGTCCCCGTAGATCACCACGGTGTGGTCCCGGCCGATGCCCTTGGCCCCCATGAGGGCGGCGAATCCGGCACCGTCGACGTAGTCGCGGGTGATGGGGTCGTTGAGCTCGGTGTGCCAGTCGATCTTCACCGCGCCGGGGATGTGCCCGGTCTCGTAGAGGAGGACGTCCTCGTCGCTCTCGACGACGACGACGCCGGGGGTGTCGAGGTGGTCGGCGACCCACTGGGTGCTCACCAGCCGCTCGGGGGCCGCGTATTCGGCGAACTTGGGGTTCGTGCTGTCGGCGGGTGCTCTCACGGTGCCTCCACGGTGTCGGGTTCGGGGTGCTCGTCCGGCGCGGCGCCGGTCGGGTCGGTAGGGGCAACGGCGGGCCGGGCCCCGGATATTCCCGCCTGCGCGTCTCCGGTCCTCGCGCCCAGGGCCAGGCAGCGGCCGGTCGCGGTGCCGGCGGCGGCGACCTCGGCCGGGGTGCCGGCCGCGATGATCCGGCCGCCGTGCTCGCCTGCTCCGGGACCGAGGTCGATGACGTGGTCGGCTCCGGCGACGACGCGCATGTCGTGCTCGACGAGGACGACGGTGCCGCCCTGGTCGACGAGGCGGGAGAGCTCGGCGAGGAGGAGGTCGACGTCGGCGGGGTGGAGCCCGGTGGTCGGTTCGTCGAGGAGGTAGACGGTGTGTCCGCGGGGTGCGCGCTGGAGCTCGGTGGCGAGCTTGATGCGCTGGGCCTCGCCGCCGGAGAGCTCCGTGGCCGCCTGGCCGAGCGTGAGGTAGCCGAGCCCCACGGCGGCGAGCGAATCGAGGGCGCGGGTGATGCGGGCGTCGGAGGCGAACACCGGGCGGGCGGCTTCGACGGTGAGGTCGAGGACCTGCGCGATGGTGAGCCCGTTCCACGTCACCTCGAGGGTGTCCGGGGCGTAGCGGGCGCCGTGGCAGTCCGGGCAGCGGGCGTAGCTGCCGGGGAGGAACACGAGCTCGACCTCGATCTGGCCCTCCCCCGCGCAGGTCGGGCAGCGACCCTCGACGACGTTGAAGGAGAAGCGGCCCACGCCCCAGCCGCGGGCCGCGGCTTCCGGGGTGTCGGCGAACAGTCGGCGCACCCGGTCGAACAGGCCGGTGTAGGTCGCCAGGCAGGAGCGCGGGCTGCGGCCGATCGGCTTCTGGGTGATGTGGACGAGCCGGTCGACCGATTCCGCCCCGGTGACGCCGCGCACCTGCACGGCATCCGCCCCGGCGCCGCCGTCCCCGTCGTCCCCGACGACGGTGGTGCGCACCCGTCCGGCGAGCACACGGGCGAGCACATGGGTGACGAGCGTGGACTTGCCGGAGCCGGAGATCCCGGTGACCGCGGTGAGCACGCCGAGCGGGATCTCGACGTCGAGGTCGCGCAGCGTGCGCGCGGTGATCCCCTGCAGCCGCAGCCGGCCGGTGGGGGTGCGGGCCTCGGCGGCGGTGCGCGGCGCGGGAGGCGGGGCGCCGAGGTAGCGCGCGGTGACGGAGTCCGGGACGCCCGCGAGCGCGGCGACCGGGCCGGAGTGGAGGATCCGGCCGCCTCCGGTGCCGGCGCCGGGTCCGACGTCGATCACCCAGTCCGCGCCGGCGACGAGTCCCATGTCGTGCTCGACGAGGAGGACGGAGTTGCCGTCGGCGATGAATCGCTCGAACAGCTCGGTGAGCACGCCCTTCTCCGTCGGGTGGAGGCCGGCGGAGGGCTCGTCGAGGACGTAGGCGACGCCGAACAGGCCGGAGCGCAGCTGGGAGGCCAGGCGCAGGCGCTGGAGCTCGCCGGCCGACAGGGTGGCCGCCGGCCGGTCGAGGGACAGGTGGCCGAGGCCGAGCCGCACGATGGTGTCGAGCACGGGCAGCGCCGAGGGCAGGAGGATGCGTTCGGCCTCCTCCTCCGGGGTGCCCTCCCCGGCAGGCAGCGCGGCGAGCCGGTCCGCGAGCCGGGTGCGGACCTCGGCGGCGGTGCGGGCGGCGAGTGCGGGGATCGGCTCGCCGAGGTAGGTCACGCGCAGGGCGTCGGCACCGAGCCGGTGGCCCTCGCAGACGGGGCAGGTGCGGGTGTCGAAGTAGCGCAGGGCGCGCGTCCGGGTCTTCTCCGATTTCGTGTCGTGGTAGGTGTGCAGCAGATAGCGGCGCACGGAGGACCACTTGCCCTGGTAGTCGCGCTGGATGCGGCCGGCCTCGCGCTCCGGTGAGACGGTGACGACCGGCTGCTCCTCGGTGAAGAGGATCCATTCCCGCGTGTCGGCGGGCAGGGAGTCCCAGGGAGCGCGGAGGTCGATGCCGAGGGTGCGGAGGATGTCGCGGAAGTTCTTGCCGAGCCAGGCTCCGGGCCAGGCGGCGATCGCGCCCTCGGCGATCGAGAGCGACGGGTCCGGGACCATCGAGGACTCGGTGGGTTCGTGGAGGACGCCGGCGCCGTGGCAGCGCGGGCACATGCCCTCCGGGGTGTTGGGGCTGAACGCGTCCGAGGTCAGGCGCCCGCCGTGGAGCGCGGAGCCGCGGGCGAGGACGTCTGCCGGGTGGTCGCCGGCCCGGGAGTACAGCAGTCGGATCGCGTTGGACAGCGTGGTGATCGTGCCGACCGTCGAGCGGGTTCCGCCGGCGGTGTGCCGCTGCTCGAGGGCGACGGTCGGGGGCATCCCGGTGACGGATTCGACGCGCGGGTCCACGGCGGAGCCGATGAGGCGCCGGGCGAACGGGGCGATCGATTCGAGGTAGCGCCGCTGCGCCTCCCCGTGGAGGGTGCCGAAGGCGAGCGAGGACTTCCCGGAGCCGGAGACGCCGGTGAACGCGACGAGACTGCCGCGCGGGAACGACGTGGAGACGTGCTGGAGGTTGTGGAGACGGGCGTCGCGGACCCGGACGTCACCGGTGGGCACGGCGGGTGCGGCTCGATTCGCTGGCATGGCGTCCACGCTACCGGCAGGCACGGACGCGGGCGCACCGGGCGCACTCGCCGGCGCACCGGGCACAATGGTGGGCATGAGCGATCTCTACCTGTCCACGGATGCCCGCGCCGACGCCCTGCTCGCGGAGAACCCCTTCGCCCTGCTCACCGGCATGCTGCTCGACCAGCAGGTGACGATGGAGTCCGCGTTCGCCGGCCCCGCGAAGCTCGCCGAGCGCCTGGGCGGCTACTCCCCCGCCCTCGTCGCGGACATGGACCCCGAGGCGTTCCTCGCGGCGTTCCGGGAGAAGCCGGCGGTGCACCGGTTCCCCAAGTCCATGGCCGAGCGGGTGCAGAAGCTCGCCGCCGCGATCTGCAGTGATTACGACGGCGACGCCGCGGCGCTCTGGACCGCGGGTGACCCGGACGGCTCCGAGGTGCTCCGCCGTCTCAGGGCGCTGCCGGGGTTCGGGGAGCAGAAGGCGAAGATCTTCCTCGCGCTGCTCGGCAAGCAGTTCGACCTGCGAGCCGCCGGCTGGGAGGCCGCCGCCGGCGAGTACGGAGCCCCGGAGGCCCGGCTGTCGATCGCCGACGTCGTCGACGAGCACACGCTCGCCGAGGTGCGTGCGACGAAACAGGCCCGCAAGGCCGCCGCGAAGGCGCAGAAGCAGCGGTAGCGGCGGCCGCCGGGCCGGCCGGTCACATCTGGACGGTGCGCGATTCCCCGGCCTTCGGGGTGCCCTTCGTCGCCGCCGAGGTGAGCATCGAGAGCATGGTGCGCACGCCGCCGGGCGAGTCCCAGAACTGCGCGGTGTGCGGGGTGAAGCGGATGAGGCGCACGGCCGGGTCGTCGGCTCCGCCGTCGAACCAGGCGGAGGTGAAGGTGTTCCACAGCTCCTTCTGCTTCGCGACGTCGCGGATCACGGTGGCGGTGCCGGACAGGGAGACCCAGCTCGACTTATCGGAGTAGGCGACGTTGACCTGGGAGTCGACGGCGAGCTCGTCGACGATGTCGGAGTCCGCGGCGGTGATGAACCAGACGTCGCCGTCCTCGACGACCTCCTGGGTGCCCATCGGCCGGGAGACGAGCGTGCCGTCGGTGTCGACCGAGGTGAGCATCGCGATGCGGGTGTCGTTCATGAGCTCGCGGACCTTCTCGCGGAGCTCGGCCTCGGAGGTGCGGGGCGTGTCATTCATGGCGGGTTCCTTCCCATCGACGTGTCCCCTCCACTCTTCCAGCATCAAGGCACCTTGTCGATGGGACGGCCCCGGCACTCGGCAGATGCTCAGTCGGCGGCCAGCCGTTCCCGCAGTCCCCGCTCCCCGGCGGCCATGACCCGGCCGTGCGCCCAGGGTGCGAGCGCTCGCAGCGCGCGCACGAGCCGAGGGCGGCTCACCACGCACCAGGTGATGGTGAGCGCCGTGCCCGCGCCCGCCTCGGTCGCGGTGAGCCGTCCGGTGCCGCGGAGGTCGCCGGCGGCCCGGATGAGCGCGCCGCCGGGCGGGTCCGCGGAGGCGAGCTCGAGGGCGAGGTGCAGCCGGTGCCCGAGCGGGCTGCCCACGGTGAGCGCGACCGTCCGGCCGGGCAGGCCCTCGCCGGGGTCGGCGACGAGGTGCGCGCTGCGGATCCCGGGCCACCACGCCGGCCAGTGCTCGACGGCGATGAGCTCCTCCCACACCCGTCCGGGCGGCACCGGCATCGTCCACTGCGATTCGAAGTGGAACGCCGCCGATTCCCCGCGGGCGGGGACGGTGTGCCGGTGCGGCCCGGCGGGTGCGGGGTGCGCGGTGATCGGGGTGCCGCTCAGCCGGCGGACCAGCCGGCGTCGACCGGGATCACGGCACCGTTGACGTCGGAGGCCGCGTCCGAGGCGAGGAAGGCGATGACCTGGGCGAGCTCCTCGGGCTTGGCGTTGCGGATCGCGCTCTGGTGGACCGGGGTGATCGCGGCGAGGCCGTGCTCGGGGTTCATCGCGGACATGTCGGTGCCGGACATGATGTTCGTCTCGACGCCGCCGGGGCACGCGGCGTTGCAGCGGATGTTCTGCCGGGCGTAGGTGTAGGCGGTGTTGACGGTGAGGCCGATGAGCCCGTGCTTCGACGCGGTGTAGGCGGCTCCAGCCGCCCCGCCGCGCAGCGATGCCGCGCTGCCGACGTTGACGATCGCACCGCCGCCGCGCTCGAGCATGACCGGGACGGCGGCGCGGATGAGGAACATCGGGGCGGTGAGGTTGACCCGGAGGATCCTGTCCCACTGCGCGGTGTCGACGTGGGCGGCTCCGGAGAAGTCGTCCATGATCCCGGCGTTGTTGACGAGCCCCAGGCGGTCACCGCGCTCGGCGGCGCGGGCGATGAGCTCGCTCGCACCCTGCTCGTCGGCGATGTCCCCGATCACTGCGGTCGCCTCGCCCCCGGCTCCGGTGACGAGCTCGACTGTCTCGTGCGCGGATTCGGCGATGTCGGCGACGACGACGTGCGCGCCGCGGGAGGCGAGGAGCTGCGCGGTGGCGCGGCCGATCCCCGAGCCGGCGCCGGTGACGACGATCGTGTGTCCGGTCATCTCGGTGGTGGTCATGGGTCCTCCGTGATTCGGTGACGTGGGCGGCGGCCCGGTGTGAGGCGCGCCACGTCGAGCCTGTCACAGTCGGGCGGCACCCGCATCCGGGCCCGGCCGGGCGCGCGGTGATGGCCCCGGCCGGGCGCGCGGCGATAATGGACGGATGCACATCGTCCTCGGCCCCGCAGATCCCGGCACCGGAGATCCCGGGGCTTCGGGGTCCGAATCTCCGCTGTGGCGGGCCCTGCTCGTCGAGGACGGCCGGGTCCTCGACTCCCGCGATGCCGCGCAGTCCGGGCTGCCGGACCTCGTGCGTGCGCTCGCCGCGGAGGCGCCCCGGCCCGAGGCGATCCGCTGGGTGTGGGCGCAGACCGCCCGGGTCTATCCGCCGCTCCTCGCCGCCGGATTCGAACCGGCGCGCTGCTGGGACCTGAGCCTGTGCCAGCGGATCCTGGCCGGCGCAGCCGCTTTCGAGCACACCGGGGTGGAGTACGCGCCGGTGGTCGAGCTCGATCCGACCCCGCCCGAGCCCGCCGAGGAGCGCGTGCTGCCGCGCGTCGACCCCGCCCAGGGCTCCCTGTTCGACTCCCCCGCGACCGCCGAGCACTCGAGCGAGCCCACGGCAGAGCAGCTCGCCGCGGAGCTCGCCGAGCAGCTGCGGGCCGTCGCCGGCAGCCGGCACCCGCAGCGGCTCATGCTGCTGCTTGCCGGGGAGTCGCAGGGCGGGATGATCGCCGTCGAGATGCACTCAGCCGGCCTGCCGTGGCGGCGCGACCTCCACGAGGCGCTGCTCGCCGACGCGCTCGGGCCGCGCCCGGCCGACGGCGCCCGGCCGGCCCGCATGCAGGAGCTCGCGGACCGGATCGCCGCCACCCTCCAGGTCACCGGGGTCAACCCGGACAGCCAGCCCTCGCTGCTCAAGGCGCTCCACACCGCCGGGATCCCGGTGCGGACGACGAGCAAGTGGGACCTCATGGCGTGGGCGGAGGAGGGCGGTGAGCGGGTCGCGGAGCGGCGGGCGCTCATCGCGGAGCTCCTCGAGTACAAGACGCTCCAGCGGCTGTGGACCGCGAACGGCTGGCACTGGCTCGACGCCTGGGTGCGCGACGGCCGCTTCCACGCCTCCTACGCCGTCGGCGGGGTGGTGACCGGCCGCTGGGCCGCCCACGGCGGAGGGGCGATGCAGGTGCCGGCGACCGTGCGCGGGGCGGTGCGCGCCGACCCCGGGTGGCTGCTCACCGTCGCCGACGCCTCCCAGGTCGAGCCGCGCATCCTCGCCGCGATGTCCGGGGACCGGGCGCTCGCGCAGGCGGGCCGCGACGGCGACATGTACCTCGGCGTCGCGGAGCTCGGACGGCGGGCCGGGTCGGCGGTGAGCGAGCGCTCGCGGGCGAAGATCGCGCTGCTCGGCGCGATGTACGGGTCGACGACCGGGGACTCCGGGGCGCTCGTCCCGCACCTGCGCCGGCTGTTCCCGGCGGCCCTCGAGTTCGTCGAGTCCGCCGCCCGGACCGGGGAGCGCGGCGGTCTCGTCGCGACCTGGCTCGGCCGCACCTCGCCGGCCCCGAGCGCGGACTGGCAGGCGCAGGTCGCCGACGTGTCCACCGCGGAGGCCGAGTCCCGGGCGCGGTCGATGACCCGCTCCCACGGTCGGTTCACCCGCAACTTCGTCATCCAGGGCACGGCCGCCGAATGGGCGCTGTGCTGGATGGGCGGGGTGCGCCGGCGGCTCCTCGCCGGCACCCCGGACGGGCGACCCCTGCGGACCCGGATGGTGTTCTTCGTCCATGACGAGATCGTGCTCCACGGCCCGGAGGAGGAGGCCGAGGCGATCCGCGCACTCGTCTCCGCGGCGGCCTCCGAGGCCGGACGGCTGCTGTTCGGCGCAGCTCCCGTCGAGTTCCCGCTCACCGTCGCGACGGTGGAATCCTACGCCGAGGCGAAGTGAGGCGGGGCGGCCGGGTCTCCGGTCGGCAGGCAGATCCAGCCCTCCACGCGAGCCGCCTCGGCCTGTTCCGGCTCGGGGCGGAGGCAGCGGCCGCCGGCGATCTCGCGCGCGAGGAGAGCCGAGAGGACCGCATCCACGGCGTCGTCGCTGTCGGCGCAGAGCTCGTCGTACCCGTGCCACTCGAGCCACGGGAGCATGTCCGCCAACCGGCGGACGAGGTCCCGCCGACGCGCGTCGTGGTCCCTGCCCTTGTACCCCCGATGCGGAAGTCCCCAGACCTTGAGGGCGGCGGCCGGATACACCTCGCAGGCTGACCCGGTTCCATCCCGAGCGGTATCGACGCCGTGCGCGCGGAGCCGCGCGGCGACGGCGGCCCAGCGGAAGGCCGGATGGGCGATGCGGTCGGTCGACACGCTCAGCGGCACCACCCCGGCCCGTGCGCGGACGATGAGGTCGGTGGTGCGCATCGCCAAATGCCTGCGCCACCCGTCCCCGGTCGGCAGCTCGGCGCTCACGTCTCCGCGGGCGTGGGCCGCGATGAGCGCGGCGAAGGGCAGCGGCCATCCGAAGGGCACGTCGACCCCGGTCCGGTCGGCGCGGACCACGGCGGCCACGACGGCGTGGTCATCCGCACCGACGGCCACGCTGTCGATGTGGACGCGGTGGTCCGCGGGATCCTCGACGAGGAACGCGAGTCCGGTTCTCCGCGGGTCCGCCGCGAGATCGATCCCGCACCAGATGCTCCCGGTTCGTGTCGTCGTGTCCATAGATGTCCCATCTTCCACCCCGGCGCGGATACCGCAAGGCCCGCGCGGCCGGGCCTAGGATGATCCCACCGGAGGCAGACGATGGACTTCGACGTGATCCCGGGCGACATCGCGACGCAGGCGGTGCTCCTCGGCTGCGCCTTCGTTCTCGCGGCGATCATCGGCATCGAGCGCGAGGTCCGGCACAAGAGCGCCGGAGCGCGCACGCACATCCTCGTCGGCCTCGGGTCCGCCCTGTTCACCCTCGTCTCGGTCTACGGCTTCGCGGGGATGGTCGAGGACGAGACCGTGCGGGACCCCGGCCGGATCGCCGCCCAGATCGTCACCGGGATCGGCTTCCTCGGCGCCGGCGTGATCTTCGTCCGGCAGAACGTCGTGTCCGGACTCACCACCGCCGCCTCGATCTGGGTGAGCGCGTCGGTGGGAATGGCGTGCGGGGCAGGGATGCCGCTCATCGGCGCGCTCGCCGTGGTGCTCTACCTGTTCACCGTGACGGTGGTGAATGCGCTCGTCGAACGGATCAAGCGCCCCGAGCTCGCTGAGCACTTCACCGTCCAGTACGAGGACGGTCGCGGGGTGCTGCGCGACATCCTCGAGGCGACCTCCCGGCAGGGCTACGAGTCCTCGCTCAACCACACCCGCCGGGTCCGGGGCGAGAGCGGGAAGCTCATCGAGGCCGACCTCCGCTTCACGCCGCGCCAGAGCGGGGTGGACCGCGGGGTGTTCGAGATTCTCCACGACATCACCGGGGTGCACTCCGTGGAGATCAACGAGCAGGTCAATGACTGACCGGGATGTCAGTCCCCGCCGACCCCGGCGGCCGTCGCGATCTCCCGATAGGCCTCTGAGAGGGCGTCGAGACTCGCGTGCGCGTTGAGCCCGCTCGGATTCGGGGCGACGAACAGCGCGGTGCCCGGCCACGGCGATTCCTGCCGACCGGTGACGGCGCGGGGCGCCTCGAACGCGGTGCGGTACGCGGTGATCCCGAGCACCGCGACGACCCGCGGGGCGTGCTCGGCCACGAGCCGGTCGAGCCGGCGGGCCCCGGCGCGCAGTTCCTCCCGGGTGAGCTCGTCGGCGCGGGCGGTGGCGCGCGGGCAGATGTTGGTGATCCCGATCCCCCGCCCGGTGAGCTGCGCCCGGTCGGATTCCGTGTACCCGTCCGCGGCGTCGATGAGGGTGTCGGTGATGCCGGCGCGGTGCAGCGCAGGATGGAACCGGTTGCCGGGCCGGGCGAAGTGGGCGCCGGTCGCCGCCGTCCAGAGGCTCGGGTTGATCCCGACGAACAGCAGCCGTAGCGGCTCCGGCAGGAGGTCGGGGACGGTGGCATCGCGGAAGCGCTCGAGCTCGGCACGGCTGAAACCCATGCGCCCAGGCTACGCGGGGCGCTCCGCGCACCATGGCGGCCGGTCGGCGTTGCCCGCGCCGGGGCCGGGGACTACCGTCGGATCCGACGGGTCCGCAGCGTGCGGACCGCTCCCCGGAGAAGGAGACCCTCATGATCATGGCATCCCCTGCCCTCCGCGCTGCCATGCAGGGGCATCGACCCCAGGGAGCCTGAGTCATGAGCAGGGATCGTGAGCGACTCAGGCCGGCACAGCTCCGCCGGGTCGACGAGCTGTGGGGCCGGCTGTGGCACACGGGCTCCGTCGAGATCCCGCCGCGCACGGGGCGCCTCGTGCTTTTGCTCATCGGGGCGGTCGTGTTCACCCTGCTCATCTGCATACTGCTGTTCACCACCGCGGTCGCTGTCGGCAGCGGGGAGGAGCCGTGGTGGGTCGCGTTCAACCCGATGACGCTGATCATGTTCGTCGGGCTGTTCTTCTTCGGCTTCCTGGGGATCCCGGCCGTCATCATCGTCATGGTCAACCGTCCCACCCTCGTGCTCAACCGGGACGGCTACGCCGAGGTCGTCGGACGCGGCAGCAGCCGGAAGGTCCGCGCGTTCCTGCCGTGGGACGACGTGGAGCGGATCGGTGCGACCTTCATCGCGGCCCACAAGTGGCCGATGCCGCCGACCCACCTCGTGACGATCGTCCTCACCCCGGAGGCGTTCGCGGCGCACACCGCGGGCAGCGGCAAGCTGGCCCGCATCCTCTCCGCGGCCGACCGCTCGATCTCCGGGCCGCGCTCGTTCGTCCTGCGCCACGGCATCCACGGTCACGGCCGGGTGCTCCAGGAGCTCTTCACCCGGGCGCACGAGCAGTTCGCCCGGACGCGGTGACCGGGGCGACCAGGGGTGGCCGGGGTCAGTCCCTGTCGTCGAGGAGGAATCCGCGCAGCACGGCGATGAACTCCTCGGGCTTCTCCGAGTGGAGCCAGTGCCCGGCGTCCTTGATCATCATCCGCGTGGTCCGCGGGAACAGGGCGCGCATCGCCTCCCCGTATTCGGGGCGGATGTAGTCCGACCGCGTCCCCCCGACCCACAGCACCGGGTGGTCGAACCGGGCATCGCCGAGGTCGGGGAAGCCGCCGATCACCGGCAACGAGGCGTGGAGGAGTTCGAGGTTCGGCTCCCAGAACAATCCGTCGTCGCCGCTGCGGAGGTTCTGGAGGAGGAAACCGCGGACCGTGCGGGTGGGGATCGACTCGCTGAGAGCCTCGTCCGCAGCCGCACGGTCGGTCACGGAGCCGAGGTCGAGAGCGCGGAGACTGCTGAGCAGATGGTCGAACTCGGACCCGCCCGACCCGGCGTCATCTGCGCCAGCGGACTCTGCGTCATCGGACTCCGCATCACGGGATTTCGCGGCCTCGGTCCCGACCGGGGAGATGTCTTCGACGACGAGCCGGTCGACGAGCTCGGGGTGGCGCAGCGCGAGCACCATGGCGACCTTGCCGCCCATCGAATGGCCGATGACGTCGACGGGGCCGGCCGCGGCGAAGTCCGCACGCAGCGTCGCGGCGACGTGGTCGGCCATGGCGCGGTAGTCGAACTCCTCCGTCCAGTCCGAGCGGCCGTGGTTCGGGAGGTCGACGAGGAGGCTCGTGCACTCCGGCTCGAGGCCCTTGGCGATCCGGGTGAAGTTCTTGCCGCGGCCGAACAGACCGTGGAGGAACACGACGCGGCGCTCCCCGTCGCCGACGGTCCGGGTGAAGAGGTCGATGCTGTCTGAGTCCGTCACGCGTGCAGTCTAACGGGGCGGCCGGGTCGACGTGGGCAGCCCGAGCCCCCTCCCCGGGTGGGGATCCGCTCGTTAGGGTGGAGGTCATGACGAACGCTGAGCAGACCCCGGACCAGGCGGAGAACCGAGCGGCGCGGGTCGTGGTCACCGGTGAGGTGCAGGGTGTGTCGTACCGGGAATCGTGCCGCCGCGCAGCGGAGTCCCGAGGGGTGGCCGGCTGGGTGCGCAACACCGAAACCGGGACCGTGGAGGCGCTGTTCGTGGGTCCCGGAGCCGCGGTCGACGCGATGATCGACTGGTGCCGCACCGGACCGCCCGCGGCCGAGGTGGCCGGCGTGCACGTGGAGCCGAGCGACGAGTCGGCCCCTGACGCCGGTTTCACGGTCCGCTGAGGGAGCGCGCGATGACACACGACACCGTCCTCCTCGACGTCGACGGCACCCTCATCGATTCGACGTACCACCACGCGATCGCCTGGCACCGCGCCTTCGACGACCACGGCATCGACCTCCCGATGTGGCGCATCCACCGGGTGATCGGCATGGGCGGCGACCGGCTCATCACTGCCGTCGCCGGGGCCGAGGTCGAGGAGCGGCTCGGCGACGTGCTGCGCACGGCGCACGGGGAGAAGTACGAGGAGATCGCCGAGGATGTGGGCCCGCTGCCCGGTGCGCGCGAGCTCGTGCAGTTCCTCGGCGAGCGCTTCATCGTGGCGCTCGGGTCCTCGGGCAGTCCCGAGCACACCTCCCTGGCACTGGAAAAGGTGGGGCTCGGCGAGCGAGATATCGCCGCCGCGACCTCATCCGGTGACGCGGACTCCTCCAAGCCGGCGCCGGACATCCTCCGGGCCGCGCTCGAGCAGGCGGGCGGGACGAGCGCGATCGTCATCGGCGACGCCCCCTACGACATCGTCGCCGCCGCGCGGATGGGTGCCCCGTGCATCGCAGTGCGTACCGGGGGCTTCGGACCGGCCGAGCTCGAGGCGGCCGGAGCGATCCTCGTGGTCGACGGGCTGCCCGAGCTGCTCGAAGCGGACTGGGATGCACTTGCTCGCGCGACCCCGCCGGCGGGCGCCGAGGACGACCCACCGGTGCTCTGAACAGCGGTTCGGCGAGTCCCGGCGCTCGGGGATCATCCGAACAGTGTCAGAAGCGCCGCGGTGTCAGAAGCTCCATGGGCCGCCGTTGAGCGTGCCGGCGATCATGGTGAGGGTGGCGTGCACCACAACATTCACGAACGTGTAGGCGGCGACCGCTGTCGCGACCACGACGAGCAGCCTGCGAGGTCGGACGCGGGCACGGTGGACGATCCCGAGGACGAGGGCGACCAACGCGATGATCACACTGACGATCACCCCTGTCCGACCGAAGAGGACGTAGGTGTTGAAATCGATCGGCCCGTCGATGACCACCGGGAGCAGCTGGAGCACCGCGCTGTACCCGATCTCGACGAGCCACGCCAGCGCCGCAAGGACCACAGCGCTGATGCCCAGGGAAGCGCCGAACAGCAAGCGAGCGAGCGGCGGATGGTGCGGCGCAGGGCCCGAGTACGCGCCCGGATGCGGATCTGCGGGCCAGAACTCCGGAGTCGCGTCAGTCATCTCAGAACCTCCCTGCAAGGAAACCGGTCGACAAGCCGAGGACGCCGAAGAACACGGTGTCGAACACGATGAGTGCGGCGATCGTCGTGGCGATGACGTTCAGCGAGCGACGGGGCCGCACCCGCACCAGACCGATGGTCCCGCAGACGAGTGCGGCGAGAGCGGTGACGAGGATGACGATCGCGCTCACGAACGCGAACAGACCGTACAGCTCGAACGACCCAGAGAAATCGGGTGCCAGCAGTGGGAACAGGTACAGTCCCACTGACCGCGCCACAGTGAATGCCCACGCGAGACCGGCGAGGATGACAGCGACGAGACCGATCGGGCCGCCGGTTCTCGAGGAGCGCGGTGCCGGCGGCGCCGCATACTGCGATGGTTCGGTCATGGTACGAGCATCAGCAGTCGGCGGGTGTGCAGACGCCACTGGGCGAGGACGACGAGCCCGCAGCTGGAGATCAGCACGCCGGCCGCGGCTGTGCAGCCGATGTCGGGCGCCTCAGGGCATGAAGAGAGCGGGCGACGGGAATCGAACCCGCGTATCCAGCTTGGGAAGCTGGCGCTCTACCATTGAGCTACGCCCGCGTGCAGTGAGAGTCTAACGCACATCTGGCCGGTGCGAAGAACCGGGAGGTTGAATCCACAGCCTGTGGAAAACGCCTGCACGACGATCCGAACCCGGTCACACTGTGCTCATGGGAATCAGATACCGCGCCTTTCCGCTCCGCACTGAACTCGACCTGATGTACGCCCGAGCGAACCCGTTGGAATGCGCTCACGCGCTGGACCACCGCGAACATGAATGGGAGCACACCGCTCCGGGAACTCCTCGAATCGGCGAGCTGTACCTCGATAAGGCGTGGAGGCAACTGCAGTGGTACTTCTCGGAGAGCCCGCCGATACCGGATGAGCTGCGGGGTCCCGTCGCGGCTCATTCGCTCGCGCGGCCGGGTCTGCTCCTGCTGAGCGGCGACGTTTCGTTCGTCGGAACCGACTACGGCTGGGACCCCTACCTCGGCGTCGTTCCTGCACCGTATGTGCGAATAGCCGCCGACGACTACGCCACCGTCGATGAGAACGATCTATTCGAGCGTGGAGAAGAGTATCGCGCGGGTGACGGCGAGTATTGCCGGCAGTACTTCGTCCACCTGCGCGATACGACCCGCCGGTGGTCGGATGAGGGGTTCGGAGCGCTCTACTACATCGGCTGAGCCTCGGGTGCTCTTCTGAACCATGCGAACACCGGGACAGACCGACCTCCGCCGCGCACGTCACGACAGCTGCATCCTGCAACCGGCATCACGACGCAACAGGGAACTCGACGAGCCGGGACCGCAGCAGGTGCTCGGCCATGCTGAGGATCCTGCCGGGCGGAGAGCGATCATCGTCGAGGCGCTCCCCGGCCGGACCTGCAGGTGACGGACCTGCTCGTGACGGGTCCGCACGGGCTCCCGTTACCGCGGACTGCAACGGAGCGACGACATCGGCGTGGGTGATCATCACCGGCGGAGTGTCGACCGTGTACTCGTGCCCGGTCGGGGTGCGCACTGCGAGCACATCCGGTGTCGCGTCGTGGGTCCAGCCGGGGTTCTCCTTCGCGTAGTTGCATGCCGCGCACAGCCCGGAGGCGTTCGTGAAGTCCGTGACCCCGCCGTCCCGGTGCGGCTGCGCGTGATCGACGTGTCGGATCGGCGCATCGCAGAAGGGGCTGCGGCACACGTCGTCCCGGAGCATCACCATCCGCCGCAGCAGTCCGGTGAACTCCCGTCGCCGCGAATCCATTCCCACCAGGCGGCCACTGTCCGGCGTGGTGAAGAGCCGCCGGAGGAACACCCCGGCCTCGCTGTCGCGCAGCATGCGGCGGGCGGTCCCCGCAGGGACCGACCCGTGGCCCGGGATCCACGCCGGCTCCTCCCCTTCTCCGACGAGCGCGGCGTCGGTCATGACGAGATGCACCTCGACCGGCACGGCCTCAGCTGTCGTCTGCCCGGTGACGTGCTCGACGAGGAGATCAGCCGCCCGCTGCGCCACTGTTCGTCCCCCGGCCTCTCCGGTGCCGACGAGAGCGGCCGCGGACTTCTGCAAGGTGGCGTACACCGCCACCGCCTGCGGCATCGGCAAGAGCGCAGTGAGGTACGCCATCCCACCGGGGGTCGGCCGCACACTCACCCGACGCTCCTTCACCGTGCGCTCGAGGTGCTCCACCGCGGCATCCTGGTCGAGACGCTGGGCGTGGGCGCGGGCTTCTGCCCCGAGCCGGCGCACTCCGGTCTGCTCGAACCGGTCGGACATGAGCTCATCGACCTGGCGACGCTTCTCCCCGCGCAGCCATGACGTCTCGCGGTGGAGCACGTGGGCCTTCTCCTCCGACACGGCTCCAGCGGTCAGTGCCGCGAACGTCCGTGGCAGGTCCCGATCGAGGGATCGGGCGAGGCCGAGGAAGCGGGCGCCTCGGGCCGGGGATTCCCGCCGGGCCAACCCGATCTCCGCACCCAGCCCCCGGCACCGAGCGGTCGATTCCAACCCGCGGGCGGCCTCGGTCTCGTTCCGCAGTCGGTCGAGAGCGATCACGGCGCGGGCCTGGGCGGCCGTCGCCGCGGCCTTGAGCTCCTCGAGCACGCGGACCCGGTCGATCGCCTCGGACTCGGATCCGACCACCTCCAGCACAGCGAGCGCGTCACGCACCGCGGCGACATCGCCGGTGGTGCGGACTCCCTGCTCCTGCTTCATGCCACCCACGCTAGCGCGACCCACGGACACGGGCGCTCACCAGCAGGAACAGTGTGTTCGCCGGCCACGTCCCACGGCCTCGTACCCGGCTGGGCGCCTCGGTCCCGGCGATCCCGACGGTCATCTGCCCTCGAGTGCTCCGACTAGGATTGATCCCCGAACACACCGCACATGCACGGCATCACACATCCACCGCGAAGGAACGGGGGCTTCATGAGGATCACCGTTGTCGGCGGCTCGAAGGGCACCGGCGCCCAGCTCGCCGAGCTCGCACTCTCCGCCGGGCATGAGGTCGCCGTGGTCTCGCGCAGCGGCAGGGCGCCGGCCGGAGCGTCGAAGGCGATCGGGAGTGCGACCGATCCGGGACTCGTCGCAGCGGCCGTCGCCGGTGCGGATGCCGTCGTCGTCACCGTCGGCGGCGCCACGGGCGTGCACCATCAGCGGGCCGCGGTCACCCGGACCGTCATCGCCGCCATGCAGGAGGCAGGCGTGCGCAGGCTGCTCGTCCAGTCGTCGCTCGGCGCGGGCGACTCCGCCGCGCAGCTGCCTACCCCACTCAACCTCTTCACCCCGCTCGTCCTCGCGAAGCCGCTGGCCGACCACAACGCGCAGGAGGCGGCGGTGAAGGACTCCGGCCTGGACTGGACCATCGTGCGGCCGGCCGGGCTGAGCGACAAGCCGGCGACGGGATCCTGGCAGGCGCTCGAGGTCGGCGACGAGGGTCGGCTGCGCGGCACGATCCCGCGCGCCGACCTCGCGGCGTGCATGCTCCACGCCCTCGAGGACGACGCCACGATCGGCTCGGCACTCGGCGTGAGCATCCGGTAGCTCGTCAGCGGCCGGCCGCGCTGGGCAGCACCGGCAGCGCTCGGATGGTCAGCGCATCCGCACGAAGGCGCGGAGCGAGCCGGAGTCGATGTCGCGGATCTCCGCGAACCCGAGCGATTCGTAGAACGACCGCTGCCGAGGTTCGTCATCGGTGAGCAGGACGTGCTGCCTGATGTGGGAATACGGTTCGAAGGCGGCTTCGACGAGCCGTCTGCCCAGACCGGTGCGCTGGGTACGCGGATGGACGAGCACGTCCTGGAGGTACGCGATCGTCGCACCGTCGGACACGATGCGGGCCAGGCCCACGATCACTCCGGCATCGCGCCCCGTCACCACCCGCGCCGACCCCTCGAGTCCGCGGCGCAGGGTGGGGATGTCGGCGGTGTAGGTGCTCCAGCCGACCGAGTCGTAGAGTTCGCGCAGCTCGTCCTCGCAGGGGGTCTCCCCCGTGGTCAGGACTGCGGTCATCGGTGACCTCCTCCGGAGTTTCGACCGTGCGGGACGGGATGAACTGCCACCAGGCTCACTGTCGTTCCCCGTAAGGATGCCTGCAGTCATCCCTTGCTACCCTGACCCGGTGGACGGATTCGAGGGTGAGCGGTACATGCGCAAGGAGCGCCGCGAGGCGGTGCTCATGATCATCATCGCTGTCATCTTCACCGGCCTCGGCGTGTTCCTCTGGGTCGTCGCCGGCAATCTCTGGATGGGACTGACCGGCATCGCGTTCTCCGTCTCCCTGGTCGCCGCCGCCATCGCGAAGATGAACCGCTCCCACACCGCCTCGGCGCGCATCGGCGCCCTCGTCGGGTGCCTGGCATTCGGCATCACGGGTGCGGTGATGATCGCTTCGACCTTCACCGACACCATGCCGTTCGGGAATCGCCAGCTGCCCGCGCTCATCGCCGGCATCCTGTGCCTCGTGTTCTTCGGCGGCGGCTTCGTGCTGCTGCTCATCCGGGAGATCCAGCGCGTCCTCGCTCCACGGAACAGGACGCGCCGGTGAGCGCGGATCCCACCGGGTTCAATCGGAGGCGCCTACCGGTCCGAACCGTTGCGGAGCTCGGGTGGCCCTACCCGTGGCGAGGCGGCACGGTCCGCGCCAGCACGTGCACGACGAGCGCGGCGGGCACGAGCACCATGGCGCCCCGTACACGATCATGCCCCGCCAACGGTGTTCCTGCACGTGCGAGCTCACGCCGGGCGAGGAGCACTCCGGGCAACATGATCGGCAGAACCGTGGCGACCCCGGCCGAGTATCCGCGCTGGATCACCGAGGCACCCACATGGGTCCCGATGTGCGCCTCGAGACCGGCGAGCACGGCTCGGTACAGCCGGGATCGACCGCGCGAACGATAGCCGCGACAGCACGCGGCGGTGATGAGAATGCCCATGAGGCCGACAGCTACCCACGACTGACGGGCATCCATCCGCAAAGCTGCGACCCCGGTTCGCTCGGCGATCTCGTCGCAGAACGAAGGGAATGCGATCGCTTCCTCGATGTCATGCAGCGCCCAGGCGAGCAGTAGAGCGGGCGGCCCAATCATGCTTCCTCGCGCGCGAGACCCCTTGTCGGCGGTGAGGGACGGCACGACGCGTTCGATCATCATGCGGCCTACCCAAACACCTCGGCCCCCGAGGCGCAATGTGTCCTCACCGCGTCGCTGCGAACACCCGCCTCGACAGCGCGCACGAGCCGGTCGTCCTTGGATGCCTACACTCGTCCCATGGACGCGCTGACCATCGAGCCGGGCCCCGGGATCCCTGCCGGCCTCGTCATCCCCGCCGCCGACCTCAGCGAGCAGTTCGCCCGTTCCTCCGGCCCCGGCGGCCAAGGGGTCAACACCACTGACAGCAAGGTCCAGCTGTCCCTCGACATCGCCACCGCCACCGTGCTCTCCGAGACGCAGCGACAGCGGGTGCTCACCAACCTCGAGCACCGGCTGGCGGGCACGGTCCTCACCGTCGAGGCCTCCGAACAGCGTTCCCAGCTGCGCAACCGCGCAGCCGCCCGTCGGCGCCTGGCCGAGCTGCTCCGCGAGGCCCTGGCACCTCCACCGCCCTCCCGACGGGCCACCCGCCGGACACGCGGGTCCGTCCGCCGTCGGCTCGCCGTCAAGAAGCGCCGATCCGAGATCAAGTCGGCCCGCCGTCGGCCGACCGGGGAGTGACCGGCGGGCACCACGGCCGAGGCGCGGACCGCCATGCACCGGCGCGAAGCCTCCCGATCCGAAGTAGGCTCGTCGAATGACTCCCCACACCTCCCCCGACAGCACCACCTGGTTCGAGGACAACCGGAAGAACTGGGACGACCGGGCGGCCGTTCACCAGGCATCCGGGTACGGGATCCCCGAACTCATCGACGACCCCGAGGCGATCCCCTCCACACTCGCCCCGACGCCGACCGGCTGGGCGACCTGCGGGGCGCCGCGGTCATCCACCTGCAGTGCCACCTCGGCACCGACACCGTGGGTCTGTCCCGCCTCGGGGCCGCCCGCGTGGTGGGCGTCGACCTGTCCGGCGCGTCGATCGCGCATGCGCGGGAGATCGCCGAGTCGTGCGCGGCGGACATCGAGTACGTCGAGGCCAACGTCTACGACGCCCGCAGCGCGGTCGAGGGGAGCTTCGATCTCGTCTACACCTCGATCGGGGTGCTGTGCTGGCTCCCCGACATCGATGCGTGGGGCGCGTGTCGTCGCCTCGCTGCTGTCCCCCGGCGGTCGGTTCTTCATCCGCGACGATCACCCGATGTTCATGACCGTCGGTGAAGACGTCAGCAACGGGCTGCGCATCGAACAGCCGTATTTCCAGCGGGACACGCCGCTGACCTGGGAGGACGAGGGCAGCTACATCGAGATCGCGGCCGAGGCGCCGGAGATCACGCACACCCGCAACCACCAATGGAACCATTCCCTGGGCGAGATCGTCACCGCCCTCGTGCGCGCCGGCCTGGTCATCGACGCGCTCGAGGAGGTCCCGTACTCCGCGTGGGCTCCGTGGCCTGAGCTCATGGTCGAGGACGAAGGTCGCGGCTACCGCCTGCGCGATCGGCCCGAGCGGCTCCCCCTGCAGTTCGTCGTCGAGGCGCACCAGCCGCAGTAGAGCTGGTCCGGCCGCGCGCGCACCGACCCATGCGGTGGGCTGTCATGCAGGGTTCCGTCATCCGGCGCTCCGTCGTCCGCACCGCGGCGGGCAGAACCTCGGGGATTGCTAGGGTCGATTCCATGAGACATCGTGCCGTCCTCGCCGCCGCACTCCTTTCCGTCTGCGCCCTGCTCACCGCCTGCGCCGGACAGGGCGAACCGGGCGGGCCGGAGACTCGCGCCCCCACCGCCGAGCAGCCGGCCGCGGGCACCGCGGAGTCGACCGGTGGCGAGGTGGATCCCGACCTGGAGTTCCCCGATGTGCTCGCCGCCGGGCTCATGGCCGATGGCGACGGGCACCGCATCGAGGTGACGGTCTCCTCGCCCTACGACACCCCCGAACGGTACGCCGACGGATTCCGCGTCCTCACACCCGACGGCGAGGTGCTCGCCGAGTTCGAGTTCACCCACGATCACGCGGACGAGCAGCCCTTCACCCGTTCCCGCGGTCCGTTCGAGATCCCCGCGGACGTCACCGAGGTCGAGGTGGAGGCGCGGGACAGCGAGAACGGCTACGGCGGCGGGACCGCTGTCGTGACCGTTCCGCGCTGACGCCTCACGCGGGCCCGGGACCGTGCGAACCCGAGTGCGATCTCACCTCCGCCGGTAGCGCAGGAAGACGGTGCCGCTGTCGAAAATCCGGTGCTCGACGACCCGCAGCCCTCAGCCGAGGACGAACAGGGTGACGCCGGCGGAGATGAGGTTGGCCACGGCGTGGAGGATCCAGCTCGGCACGATCGAGCCGCCGGCCTTCCGCTCGTTGATCCAGCCCATGACGAGGCCGAGCGCGGCGGAGTAGACGCCGGTGCCCAGGCTGAGGAGGGGGCTCATCCCGAGCAGCAGGAACGGCACCATGTGGACCAGCCCGAACAGCACAGCCTGCACCACGTTTCCCGTCCAGAATCCGAACCGGGCGGCGATGCGCTTGAGCAGGAACCCGCGGAACAGCGACTCCTCGGCAAACGCGGTCTGCGCCACGGCATAGACGATCGCCGCCCCGAGGTCCGCGAAGCCCAGACCGGTGAGCGGCGAGGGCGAGACGTCCGCGGCCGCGGAGATGAAGAGCACTCCGACCGCGCCGGCGACGACGAGAGTGCCGATGATGACGAGCGCCAGTCGCCCCGGATGGGTGACCCGGGGTCGCTTCCAGCCCAGCCACCGAAAGAACGGCTCCGTCCTCCGGGCGGTGACGAGCCACCAGATGAAGGGGATGAGCAGGAAGATGAGGATCTGGATCAGGGCGGAGATGGTCTGGGGGATGAAATCGGTCATGGGTCGCACCTCCCCACGCGGAAGGTGTCTGCGGTCGGGCGACGGGAGTAGCACCCTGGCATGCCGCATCCACCTCGGCACATCCAGTCAACACCATCGGTCCTCATGACCGGTGACGTGTCCGAGGCACGATGTCCTCCGGTATCGGTGTCCGGGCATTCTGCCCGCAGGAGGGCCGGTCCGACCGGAGGGGGAGGCTCCTACCAGGGAATGCGCAGTCGCCGACCGTAGTCTCGTCGTCATGGCACAGCGATCGAGAAGAACTACGACTGGTCGCAGCTCGGCCCCACCCCGTGGACGGAGCGCTCCGTCGTCACCCTGCAGGTCGACCTCCACTCCTATGACCGCGGCGGTGCGCTCTGGACGGCGGTCGAGCAGTGGTGGTCGGGGATGGAGAAGGACGTCGACCGGGAGCTGTTCCCCGACGGCGCCCAGACGGCATTCGCCGGCGGCTGCCGGTTCCCCGCGCCCGTGCGCGTCACCGACCACCACGTCACCGCCTGGGTGGTGTCCCACGGCGAGGACGCCTTCGACTCGATCGCCCACTACGCCGAGGAGCTCCGCCGGGTGGCCGAGTCCGCCGACGCCGAGGTGGTCGTCACCTGGACCGAGCTGCCACACCGGTGACCCCGGCTTCCCCCACCGCGGACTCGGGTCAACCCCACTGCGGTTCGGTCCCCCTCTGCGTAAGGTCGAAGACATGAGAACCTTCTTCGATTCCATCCGCAGCATCGGCTTCCGACGCGGCCCGCAGCGCCTGTTCGCCGGCATCGGCGGCGGCCTCGCCCGCCAGTACGGGCTCAACGTGTGGCTGGTGCGCCTGCTGATCCTCGTCTCATTCATGCTCCCGGTCCTCGGGGTCGGGGCCTACCTCATCGCCTGGGCGCTGACCCCGTGGGAGGACGGCCGGATCCCGGTCGAGCGGGCACTGCGCGGCTGAACCGCACTCAAGCGCCGGGTGGGACGCGGGCCTCCCAGAGGGTCCAGTGATCGACTTCACGGATGGGCTCTCCGGCAGCGGCCCCGTCGGTCGCCTCCCGGCAGGCCCGGTCAGTGAGCCGTGCCAGCTCCTCGTCGTCGAGTGCGTGGAGGAGCGAGCAGTGATCAGTGTGATCCGGCCTCGAGGACGCTGATGATCGCGTCGTGCAGCCTCCGGTCCGTGGGCTCGAGCCCGTCGAGGACCTCTTCGAGCGACACCGTCGTTCGTCGGATCACTTGGTAGTCGCGCCGGGTCACGTAGACGTAGGAGTAGTCGGCGTTCTCCGGATCGGCGACGTCGCGCCAATCGGGATCCTTTTCCATGGCGGTCCATGCACTCGGACCGAACTTCAGCTGAACCAGCGGCCCGGTGACGGCGAAGTCGAGACCCTCGATGTCGAAGTTGATCGTCCACTGGTAGATCCCGGCGTAACGCGCACTCACTGTGCCGACCCTGCCCTGTTCCAGGGTCGCGTTGAGCTGGTCCTTCAGCGGACCGGCGCTGAACGCGCGGAGAGTGCTCTTGATGGTATGCAGAAGCTGCCGCCCCTCGAGGAAGCGCTGCCGCGCTTGCACGGCGAGCTCGCTTGCGAACTGTTCGGCCGCTTCCTCCTGTCGAATCCACCCGTACCTCTCGGCCTCTCCGGTGTCGCTCAGGGCGGTGACGAATCTGAGCACATCTCGATCTCGCACGAGGCTCCTCTCTGTGACGAATTTCCTGTGCAGCTGTTCGAGGAAGGAGAAGGATTCCGGATTCTCGCGCCGGTAACGTCGATCTGCTGCGACCTCGTCGAGCAGCCGGTCGATGAGCATGCTGTACGTGAGGACCCTGGAGTTCTCCCACCCGTGGGACAATCGGGACCGGTCCTCGTCACGGCACAGCAGGACGACGGTGCCCCGCCTGCCGTCCTGAGTGCTGTATTCCTCGTACTTCTCGAAGCTGTGTCCGTGCCCGTCGGAGGTGTGGAAGTTCTCGACCACGATGCGCGCCGCCGAGCTGTCGAGCACCAGGTCGGCGATGTCGGCCTCGCCGGGACTCGACGAGGTGTTGACCTCCTGCCGGACCCGATAGCCCGTGGTCGGAAAGGGCATGGCCCCTGGAGCAGCGCTGTTCACCGCGTCGACGAAGATCGCGATGAACCGTCTCCCGAGGTCGTGAGAACCGCCGGAGTCGAGCAGCCACCCGAATACGTTGGAGATCTGCTTCTCGTGGGTTCCGTGATGCATCACGTCGAAGACATTGAATCCTCGGTCGAGCACTCTGCCGAGTATCGGCAGGAGCTCGGTCACCAGATCGTCTGCCACTGTTCCTCTCCACCCCGCTGCGTCATTGCTCGCCTTCAGACTACAGAGAACGCGCACATCCGAACGTGATCGGAGAACGAGTCAGCCCTGTGAGCCGGGGCATGAACCGAGTGTCCGCGCGTGCCCAGGTCCCCAATGGTCACGGCTGTTCGGACCGCCGTCACCTCGACCCTCACCAGGGGGACCCGATGGTTGCCAGGAAGATCGCCGCTGAGATCCCTGCGAACACGAGCAGGGTCACCCCCATCCACGGTCCCACCGGCCGACTGGTCGGTGCCTGCGTTCTCCTGAGACGGCCGACCAGGACAGCGAGACCGAGGGTTTGGACGACCCCCAGGACCGCCAGTGACGGATCCCGGAGGAAGACGGCCAGCGGCAGGAAGTGCAGCGCGACCACGACCGCGACCCACCACGCCATCCAGCGCCCCTGGCCCCGCCGCGCGAGGACGAAGCAGCCGACAGCGGCGAGCAGCACCTCCAGTCCGACGACGACTCCGAACCAGGCATACTGACCGTCGAGCGCTGACCCGTCGTTCCAGCGGGTGAAGACGGCGAAGCCGAAGATCCCGGCCACGATGAGCCCGACAGCGGAGCCCGCACCCAGCCACACTCTGCGGGATCTCGGCGGGTCCTCCTGACCCCAACCGAACCAGACGAAGGACATGACGCCGAACCACGCGATCGTGAACGCATGATCGCGGGCGAATTCGGTGAGCATCGGTGCACCTCTGTGGAGATCGACGGGTCCAGTCCGATCGACTCTACGCGGGAGCCCGGATCATTCTGTGCACCGCGACACCTGCAGACGATGCGCTGCTGTGTGCCCCAGCGCTCCGGCCCCACCTTGGATCCGGTACTCCTTTTCCTCTGGTTCGCGATCGGAACCGGCTGCCTCGCGGCGCTGGCAGCGCAGGGCTGGCCGGTGAGGGTCACCTCGGCGTGCGCCCGCTCCTCCCGGATCGGGCCTCGACGATCTCGGCGAGCTTCTGGGCCTGCGCATCGACGGACTGCGGGCCGTTCCCGGTGAGGAGGCTGTGCTCCTCGTCCCAGACCACCTCGACCGCGGACGGGTTGAGTGTCAGCGAGACGTCGTAGCCGGCCTCCTTGAGTGCGACGTCGACGTAGTACGGCAGCCGCGTCATCTTCCCCGGGACCTTCGGGTAGCCGAACGTGAGCATCCCGATCTCGCCGTACTTCGGAACGGTCGTGACCCGTGCACCCCGGAAGGCATGATCCTCGTCGACGAGCGTGCTGCCGTCCTCGCCGAGCCGATACTTCGCCGAGGTCATCGCGACGGGCGCATGGCAGATCAGGCCGATCGGGACGTGGTTCTCCCGGAGCGCATGGAGCAGCTCGCCCATGACCGGGTTGTCGTGGAAGTCGACCATCGGCGCGTGCCCGCCGGGGGCGTACATGAAGTCGAGGTCCGCGAGCGAGAACGCGTCGGACAGGCTGCGGTGCCGGGCGATGACGTCCGCGATCGAGTGCCAGCGCTGCTCCGGCAGGCCGTCCAGGGTCGCGACGACCTCGTCGCGGATGGATGCGGCCTCCGCATCCGTGTTCGGCAGGTTCTGCGAGACCGGCATGCGGCCGAGGTGCCGGCGCAGCAGCGCGAGCTCGGATTCGCGGCGCGCGACGAGCTCGGGGTGCTTGTCGCGCAGCTGCGCGGGTCCGGACTTCCCCACACCCTGCTGCACCGTGATCGACGCGGTGTCGCGGCCGAGGTCCTTGCCGCCTTCCATCGCCAGCGCCAGGCCGTTGATGTCGAGGGTGGGCACCCGGCCGTCGGGGGTGGCGAGGATGAACTCGTGGGTGTCCGCGAACCGCTCCAGAACGGCGGCGAGCTCGACCAGGAACCATCCGATACTCAGGCTCTCACCTGCGGGCTCGGCGAGCGGCAGCTGCGAGGCGGACGAGATGACGATGAGGGCCTGGCTTCGATCCGTGCGATCAGGGGTGCCGGTCATGGTCTGCGCTCCGTCCGGGTCGTCGGCCGCCGGCGGACCACGGAGGTCCAGGGCCGGCAGCGGGGCCGTTCCTGTGCCGACATCGTAGCGCGGGCGCGCCGGGGTCAACGCAACCAGAAATCGGTGCGGGCCTTTGGAAGCTAGCCCACGCCATCTACACATGCAGCAGGAAAAACGATACGCGAGAGCGCCGGCGAGAAAGCACTCCGTAGACATTCAAGGACATTGTGGGACACTTAATCCATTGAATGCTCATTAACAACCTTCGAGGAGGACGAGTTGAAGTCAGAGATTCGCGATAGCACAATATCAGCCCTGTCCGAGCGCGTACGCAAGCGGAACTACGCCAAGTATCTCTCGGGGATGCGCCTGGTGAAGCTTCGAGGATTCGAGGACGTCGAAGTTCGATTCGACTTCCCAGTGACAGCGCTCATCGGACCAAACGGTGCGGGCAAAACCACGATCCTAGGAGCGGCTGGGCTAATCTACGACTCCGTTCCTCCTCGTCGTTTCTTCGCCAAAAGTGGAACATATGACGCGTCAATGCGCGGATGGAAGATTGAATACGAGCTCATTGACCGTAACCGACAAGGGTCTCCATCGGTTAACCGAACAGCGAGTTACCTGTTAGCAAAGTGGAATCGTGACGCGATGGAACGCGTAGTTGTCATCTCAGGAATTAGCCGCACTCTTCCCGCTAGCGAGCGGAAGGACACATACCGATTCATAAAGGGAGACTTCGCCGGCGCACGCGAAATCACCTTCTCGAAATCCGTGGTGGACGCAGTAGAGAATATTCTAGGTAAGGCTGCGGCCAATTATTTGCAAGTCGACGCGGATGCTGAAGGTAAGAATTCAATCTATGCTGTGCGGGGTAATACTGACACCGAAGACAGTTACAGTGAATTTCACTTCGGCGCAGGTGAGGCAAGCATCATTCGAATTGTCAGCCGCATCGAGGAGGCCCCGGACTATTCATTGCTTCTAATCGAGGAAATCGAAAACGGACTACATCCTGTTGCGACAAGACGTCTCGTTGAGTACTTAGTTGACGTTGCACGGCGGAAGTCGTGTCAAGTAATATTTACTACTCACTCCAACGATGCCCTCGCACCCCTTCCGACCGAAGCCGTTTGGTCCACCTATCGTGGACGGATCACCCAAGGAAAACTCGACGTAGCCGCGCTAAGAACCCTTACTGGTCAGGTTCAGGCCCAGTTGGCAGTATTTACGGAAGACGAGTTCGCCGCCAAATTCGCTGAAGTCACCCTACGGTCATATTGCCAAGCAAAAAATTACGAATTAGCCGGAATTGAAATCCACGCTCTCGGTGGCGCATCACCCGCACGCGATCACACACGCTTCCAGAACGGGAACCCCACCCGCAATTTTCCCGCGATTGCGCTACTTGATGGCGATAAGCGCAATGAGGACGGCTATCGTGCTGAACAAATCACTGAAAATTCTACTGGCGGAGAGCAGGCCTCCGAATGCCGTGCGGACATCGTCTATGGACCCGGCGATGGGCACCCCGAAGAAGCGGTGTTCGAAGATATACACGACAATCTCGATAGGATCGGCAATTTACTCGGCAAGCTAACTATTGCTCTGCAGCTAGACACGCCAATGCAGTCCAGAGTGCGAGCTTCGATTGAGGAAAGGCGCCGCACAAACCGTGACATTCATGTCATATTCGCTCAAATTGGCGAAGACTTGGATTTTCTATCCGAATCACTAGTCCAACGAGCCTTCCTCAGCACCTGGGCAAACACGTTCCCCGATAAGGTATGCGAAGTCTGGGACGCGTGTGAAGAATTGTTTATTCCAAAACCAAAATAATCAGACGAAATTCTTATGCGACTTCTGTGTTCGTTCGAAATCGATGTCGTGCCAGAACAGAGTGAGACGATGCTGGCGTGAAGACGACTCCCGCTTCCGTCAGGAGGGAAGGCTCGCGACAGACATTTCGGTGCTCGGCGCTGGTGTGGTCGGCAGCTTCTACGGTGCGCTGCTCGCGCGTGCGGGACACGACGTCCGCCTCGTGGCTCGCGGTCCCCGGGCCGAACAGCTCCGAGAGCGGGCTGCGCGTGCACCTCGACGACGACCATATGCAGGTCAGGCCCGATGATGCGACCCACCTGGTTCGGGCTCCGTGCGACGTCCTGGTCTCCCCGTACGGGGAGACCAGCTCCGCCAGGTGCTCGACGACGTCGCCGCATGCAGCGCCGATCTGGTGCTGGTCTTCACCAACCCCCTCGAACTCCGCGAGGAGGCGGAGAACCGGATCGGGGCGGGACGCGCGGTGTGGTGCTTCTCCGGCATCGGCGGTGAGGTCGTCGATGGGACGGTCATCGCCCACCGAGTGCGGGAGCAGCCCACGGTCGTGCAGATGGGCGCACCCCTCAGCAGCCAGGCCGTGGACCTGTTGACGAGCGTCGATGCCCGGTTGCGTCGTGTGCCCGACATGGTGGGGTGGCTCGACACCCATGCCGTCTTCATCGCCGCCATGGCCGCCGTCATCCTCCACGAGGACACAGCGTCGATGCGCGCCTGCCCGCGCAGCGCGCGCCACCTCGTCACCGCGATGCGCGAGGGTTTCGCCGAGCTGGAAGCACGGGAAACGGTGGTGACGCCTGGAAACCTGCGCGCGATCTTCGGGCGGGTGCCTGTGCCGATCGCCGCCGCCTACTGGGCCATCCAGCTCTCGCGTCCGATGGTGACCGTCTCCATGGCACCCCACGTTCGCGCCACGCGCGACACCGAACAACGGGCAGTGGCTCGTCATGCACTGGCCCTGGTGGATCCGAGCGCGGCACATTACCGGCGCCTCGTTCAACCATTGGCCTGCTCGTAGGAGCGCTCCGATCGGCTGGAGTACTGGCGCTCGACGTTGAACCGGAACTCGACCGGGTTCTGTACAGGCCGAACACCAAGCAGACTGCACAATCAGGACATGCCCGGCACTTCAGTTCTGCATCAGGTCCTTGAAGTAGCGCGCGACGGGCCAACGCTGGAAGCCGGCCGCCTCATACGTTGACCGGCTGGGGGCATGTCCCGAGTCACCTCCCGTCTCGACCATCGCCATCCTGAGTCCGGCGTCCCGAATCCGCTCGAAAGAGCGATCCATCAGAGCGGTAGCAATGCCTTGGCGCTGATGGTCAGGATCGACAGCGAGGACGTACACCTCACCCATGTCGTCTTCCGGATGCAATCGAGTGCACACCCAACCGACGACCTGGCTGTCGATCACCGCAACGTCGATGCGCCCGGCCTCTCGGTCAAGGACCTTCGCCAGGTCCGCCTCCTGACGAATGCGCCAACCGCGTGGATAGAAGCACTCGTACACGAACGAGGACACTTCGCTTTCCAGCGCCGAGAAGACGGGCTCCCAAGAACGCAGCGACAGAGCCAGCAGAGTCGCCCTGTCCTCACTCCGGTAGGGGCGGACCTCAGTCACGAGGCTGCCTGGATCGGCGAGATCGCCGCGACCTGCTGCGCGACTCGGTCCTCCGCGAGCTCCAAATCGTAGCGCGACTGCAAGTTGAGCCAGAACTGAGGCTCCACCCCGAAGTAGCGGCCCAACCGCAGTGCCGTGTCAGCCGTGATCGCCCGCTTGCCGTGCACGATCTCGTTGATGCGGCGAGGCGGCACGCCGATGGACACTGCGAGCTTGTGCTGGGTGATGTCGAACCCCTCGATGAAGTCCTCCATGAGGATCTCGCCTGGAAGAATCGGCGGGTAGAGCTTCTCGGTCATGGTGCACCTCAGTGGTGGTCCTCGATGATCACATTCTCCGGGCCCGCGTCGGTCCACACGAAGCAGATGCGCCATTGGTCGTTGACCCGGATGCTGTGTTGGCCTTTACGTTCACCCTTCAATGCCTCGAGCCGGTTTCCTGGCGGAACCCGAAGTGAGTTGAGCGAGGTCGCAGCATCCAGTTGGCGCAGTTTCCTGTTCGCCGCCTTGTGGATCCGTGGATCGATTCTTCGCGCCGATTCACGAAGCCAGACCAGTTCCGTGTCACGGTCGCCGAAGCATCGGATCACGCGTCCAGCGTCTTACCCATAATGCAAGACGTCACTATCGTTAGACGTTAAACCGGAACTCGACCGCATTCCGTAGCCGAGTAACCTTTGGAGAGCTATGTCCATAGGTCGGTGCTCGCTCACCGTCCCTCCGGCGCTCCCATGTGGGAGATCGGGACGATCACAAGCTCTCGAACGACTGCGAGCACCAGAGCTGTCACTACGGTCGCGGGAGTGCTGGAGCTCGTCCGAGTTCCGAGGTCGGTAACCTTGCCACGTCGCGCTGGGGCCACGAGACGGGCGTTGCCGCGACGACTGGTATGACGGCCTACGATCAGGTGGCGACGAGAACCGCGGAGGAGGTCCACGTGCGCACCGTACTCGCGGCCGGGAACCGGCACTCAGTGCTGCGACGCGAGGACGGGACCGTGATTGCCACTGGCAACAATCAAGCCGGCGAGTGTGACGTCCTACCCTGGTCCGACGTCATCGCCGTAGCCGCTGGCAGCGTCCACACGGCCCGCAATACCGGCAAGTCTCACACAGTGGGGCTCCGAGCCGATGGGACTGCACTTGCTACCGGCTGGAGCGACGCCGGGCAGACCGCCGTCACGCAGTGGCGCGAGATCACGGCAATAGCCGCCGGCTGGAGGACCACCGTGGGGCTACGTGCCGACGGATCGGTCGTCGCCACCGGTCGCACCGCGGAAGGACAGTGTGACGTGCAGTTGTGGAGCGGGATCGTCGCGATCGCGTGCGGCGACTGGCACACAGTCGCAGTTCGACGCGACGGCACAGCCCTCGCAACTGGCAACAATCAGCGAGGGCAGACCGACGTCGCCCGGTGGACACACGTGTCCGGGGTCTCTGCCGGCTACCTGCACACCGTCGGCTTACACGAAGACGGCACCGTCGTCGCCGTCGGCGACGACAGCAGAGGCCAGTGCGAGGTGTCATCGTGGAGAAGCATCACCTCAGTGGCGGCCGGCTCCGTCCATACGCTCGCGCTGAGCCAGACCGGAAGGGTCTTCGGAACGGGCGACAACCAGTTCGGCCAGTGCGATGTCCAGTCATGGACCGGCATCACAGCGATCGCAGCCGGAGCGAGACACTCGCTTGGGCTGCGCGCCGACGGAACAGTCGTGGCTGCGGGCGACCACACCGAGCAGCAATGCAATGTCAACGCCTGGGCCACTCGACCACAGATGAACTGAAGTCCAGCGTGCCCGGTAGTCGGCCGTCGATCACACGTTGAACCTAAACTCCACCGCGTTCCGGTACGTACAACCATCTGGTTCCGATCAGGGATCAAGGTCACGGAGACCGCTCACTTGCAGCCGAGGGGTTGTGGGCGCATGCTCGTCACCAGTCGATGCTGAGCATGGCCGCGCTTCGCCGCCAGTGCTCAACCGCGATACCGGCGTCGTAGGCCTGCCTGTTCGTGCGGCCGATTCGGCCCGGTGCACCGTAGTACTCCCCCGATGTCCACGCCCGGCCCGGTTGACCCTCGATGAAGTGCCGCAGGCGTGCTCCTCCCTGCTCTGGGGAGATCAGGAACGCCCTGAGCGCGCCGTGGTAGACGCGTTGGAAGTAGCTGTCTGTGTCCGAGGCGAAGTTCGTCGCGACATTGCCAGGATGGAATGCGACTGAGGAGAGGCCTCGGCCGTGGAAGCGCTCGTGCAGTTCCTTGGTGAACAGGATGTTTGCGAGCTTGGCGTCGCCATAGGCCTTGTTCGGTGAGAACCCCGCCCAGTTGTTCAGGTCCTCGAGGTCGATGTGGCCGAACAGTCTCGCGCCGATGCTGGAGGTGTTGACCACGGCCGAGCGGCTGCCGATCAACTTGTCGATCAGCAGGTGCGTGAGGAGGTAAGGGGCGAGGTGATTGACCTGGAAGGTCTTCTCGAAGCCGTCCTGGGTGACTGTCGGTCCGGAGAACATGCCGCCCGCGTTGTTTGCCAGCACGTCGATCCGCTCGCAGACCTCATTCAGCTCGCCGGCGAGGCGGCGTACGTCGTCGAGCCTGGCGAAGTCGGCGACATAGTGCTCGGCACCGGTGGCGGCGGCGACCGAGCTGGTCTTCTCCGGCGAACGCCCTACGATGATCAGCCGTGCGCCGGTCTCCGCGAGCTGTCGGCTGGCTGCCGCGCCGATGCCGTCACTGGCTCCGGTGATGACGATCGTTCTCATCGGTTCTCCCTTCCTGGATTCGGGTCAGCAGCGGAGGGGAGGAACCGGGCTGTGAGCGCTTCGACCGCCTCCCAGGCTTCACGCTCGCGCTGCCGGTCATAGGACGCCGGCGATGATGCAGCCACTCGGTCGCGGTCGATGTACGCGCCGGTCGAGGCCGAGACGGTGCCGAGTACCGCGTCGGCCAGGAACCGCCCTGCCAGGCTGGGGGAGGTCGCCAGCGGAGTGAGCGTCAGCAGGGGCATGACCCGTCGCATGGCGAACCGGGAGATGGCATCGGCATCGCGTGCGAGGTCGGTGCCGGGCACGAAGCCCGGGTTGAACGAGGTGATCGTCAAGCCGGTCGGGAGTCGGCGCGCGTATTCGTGGACGAGGTAGATGGCGGCGAGCTTGCTGGTCGAGTAGGCGGCCCGCCCCGCTGTGCTGCCGCTCGGGTCGGGGAACGCTGCGGCCCGGGCCAGGGTCTCTACCGGGTGCCACTGCGGGCCCGGCACCATGCCGAGGTTGTGCCTCAGGTCGCCGAAGTGCGTGTCGCTGACCGTCACTACGACCCGCGCGCTGGGAGGCAGGTGCCCCTGGAGCCTCCGCAGCAGGACGTGGTTGGCCAGGACGTTGACCGCGAAGGTCGCCTCGAAGCCGTCCACGGTCTCGGTCAGTGCGTTCGTCAGCTGCACCCCGGCGTTGCAGACCAGCGCTCCGATCGGTGGCAGGCGGCCGGGATGCACCAGCTCCACCACCTCGTCAGCCGCCTCGCTCACGCTGCGCAGAGAGGACAGGTCGGCGCGGATGACAGTCACCGACCCGCCGGCTGCTCGCAACTCGTCGACCAGTGCCTGCGGGACGGTACGGCTCAGCAGCACCAGATGCGCCTGCGGGCGACCGGCGAGCAGGCGGCGCGCCGCCGTGCGGCCGATCCCGCGGCTCGCTCCGGTCATCACCACGGTCTGCTCCATCGTCATCGCCTCCGGGCCCTTCCGCCGGGACCCGGTTGGGCGGTGTCACCGGCGATGGCCTGGATCAGGAGTGTCACGTCGCTGCCCGGCAGAAGGTCGTCGTGTCCTGCGCCTTCCGCGAAAGCGACGCGGGCCAAGACCGTCCCCACGACCAGGTGCGCCGCGGATGCGGCATCGGCTCCCACGGCCTCGCCCCGTGCGGCAGCACGGTCGAAGATCGCCTCCAGGTGCTCCCGCGTCGGTTCGAGGATGCTGGCGTGCACGATCGCGGCGAGTTCTCGGTCATGCGCCGACTCGCCGACGAGCGCGACGAGTGTCGCGCCGATCCTGCCGGAGAGCACAGCACGCTTATGGGCCAGCAGCGCGCGCAGGTCTCCCTCCACTGTGCCGGTGTCGACGTCGTCCGCCTCGGCCTCGCCGATCTGACCAGCCGCGGCCAGCAGGAGCTCCCGCTTGGAGGGCCATCGGCGGTACAGCGTCGCTGTGGACACCCCGGCCCGCTTCGCGACCGCAGCGGTGGTCAGCCGGGCGTAGCCCTCGTCCGCGAGCAGAGACAGCACCGCCTCCATGATCGCCGGCGTCAGTTCAGCATTGACAGGGCGACCTGACGATCCTCCGAGTCCACCTGAGCCCTCTGTCATGACGATGCCCCGTCCTTTCGATACGAAATGGTTTCCTTTCATAAGGTACCCGCACTCGCCCTCCTACACAACCGAGCCCCGTGGATATTCGGTCCGCGATCCGCACGAAGGACGACCACAGACGTTAGACCGAAAATCCACCACGTTCCGTAGCCGAATAATCTCCGACGTAGGCTGACCCCATGAGCACCGAGCCGCGACGGGCCGCCGTCTACCCGCGGATTTCTCAGGATCGCGAGAACCGTCGCCTGGGTGTGGACCGCCACAGGGAGGACGACGAGGCGCTCATCAAGGCTAGAGGGTGGACTCCAGCAGGGGTCTACGAGGACAACGACTTCTCCGGCACGGGCACGAAGCGCCCCGCCTTCGAACGCCTGCTCGCCGACATCGAGCGAGGGTTGATCGACGTCGTCGTCGCACAGGAATGGCCCCGCCTGGAACGGAACCGTGCGGACGGGGTGCGCGTCATCGAGACAGCGCAGCGTCACGAGATACTCCTGACCTTTGTCAAGGGCTCCGACATCGACTGCACCACCGCGGCGGGGCGCCTCAGCGCAGACCTCTTCTCAGCGATCGCACGCAGCGAGATCGCGGTCAAAGGCGAAAGACAAAGTCGTGCCCAACGGCAGCGTGCAGAGCAGGGACGTCCCCCGAAAGGGGTACGCCCACTTGGCTACACCCTCAAGGGAGAGGTCATCGCCCATGAGGCGCAGGCAGTCGCGGCCATCTATCAGGCATTCACTGCCGGAGCCTCCCTACGAGCGATCGCAGCGGCGCTCTCCGGCAAGACCGGCCCCGACATCTCCAGCGTGCCGCCACTCCCCCGCCACGCCCGAACCCTCGCTCTAGAGCGCAATGAGAAGCGAGCCGCGGACGGACTGCCTCCACGACCCGTACCAGATGATGGAGACTGGCCCCCATCGACCATCCTCGGGATCCTTCGAAACGCGCGATATGCCGGCTACTCGACGTACTCGCCGGCCTCTGTGAAGCCCGACGGCGGGAAGCGACGCTCATGGCGCGGCACCATCTTGCGCACCGACACTGGCGAGCCCGTGCGCAGTCAGTGGGACCCCTGAGTCCCAGAGGCCACCTGGTGGGCAGTTCAAGACCGTCTCGACGATCCAAGCCGGGTGACGAACCGAGCCGGCACTGACCGCCGCCACCTCGGGTCGGGCCTGTACCTCTGCGGCTGGGAAGACCCGGCCACCGGGGAGGTATGCGGCAAGCCAATGCGTGCACACGGCCTGCGATACCGGTGCGAGGGCCATGTGATGCGGTTGCGCGAGCACATCAATACGTATGTCGTCGAGACGATCCGCGCGCGCCTTGCACGACCGGACCTCAGTGGCGTCGTCGCAACGCCGGACAACCCGCGCCTTCGGGGCATCTCCGACGAGATCACGATGCATCGGGGCCGGATCGCCAGAGCGCAGTCCGACTACGACGCGGAGATCATCGAGGGGCGCGACCTCAAGCGCATCCGCGACAAAGCCGAGGCGGCCATCGCCGCGCTCGACGCCGAGAGGTCCCGTCTATCAGCGGGGACCGGACTCAGCACCGTCCTTGACGCAACCGATCCAGTTGCGGCATTTGATGATGCCGACCTTGGCACTCGACGATCGGTGATTCGAGCACTTTGCACGGTGCACGTACACGCGCACCCTCGAGGGCGGAAGGGATTCAATCCCAGCACCGTGACGATCACACCGAGAGCGCAGGCCTGATACCGAGGAGCCTCACCCGAGCTTCAGCTGCGACACGCAACGGCGCGTGCCGCGTATATTTTTGCGCTTCATTGGAGCCGTAAAAGCCCTGGTGAATTCGAAAGTAACACACCCCAACACCGACGAAAGCAAGCCTCTGACCAGGAGTGATGCTTGCTCCACCCCTCGGGACGAGGTAACCTGAGAGGGCAAGAAGGAGAGAGCTTGCAGGCCCTCTGGGCCTGCATGAAACATGCCCTATGCCTCTATTTCAACAGAGGCGGAAAGTGCACATCTCATGTCTTCTCCTTCTTCTCGAATCGCGCAGTCAAAACTCGCAAATGCCGTAAAGAACGGCGACAGCGAGTCGACAGTCAAGACTCTGCGCATCAAGTTCGCAGTAGCACGCGCGATCGACGCAGTTGATGCGATTCCAGGCGACCTGGACCATGAGAGTCATGCCGCGCTCATCAGCGCGATTGACGAGAAAGCCCTCACCGCATCGAAGCGTGGCCGACATGGATGAGCAGAGCCGAACCGCCATCCGCAAAGCGGCCGAGGCCGAGGCAGCGACCTGGCCGGAGCTAAACGACGACCAGCTTCAGGAGCTGCGCGCGCTGCTCTCCCAGGCCGCCGTGACCCGCGAGCGGCAGGTGGCGGCATGACTCCAAGGCATTCCCTTCTGAGGGCGCTCCTCCCCATCGACGACGGTGAGAGTGAGTGACGTGACGAAGCAACGCGCACGGGGCGTAGACCTGATTCGCGACGGAGTAAGCAAGGAACGTTTGAAGCAGGGCGGCAGCCGCTCCGTATTCAGCGCCTTGATCTCCACTGCGATGTCCTGGCAGAACCGCGGCTGGACGTACGACATGTGGGTCTCCACCCTACGAGAGCCGCAGAGCCTGCTCTTCCGACAGGTCCAGCTCGACCATCGAAAGATGCCGCGAACTGCACGCGCCGTCACCGCTGATCTACAGAGCGCCTGGACGAAGGCGGAGCGCTACATCGCGGAAAGGCCTTCGTCTAGGGTGTGTCTGACAAAGCCCGAGCCCAGGCGACGGCGGCATGGATGAGGACGGCGGCGCGGTAGACGATCGCGTGTTTGTCGTAGCGGGTGGCGAGGCCGCGCCATTGCTTGGTATGGCAGAAGCGGCGCTCGATCACGTTGCGGTTTCTATAATCGGTGACGTCGAGTCCGACGGGCCTGCCGCCGTGTGAGCCGCGCCTCCTGCGGTGCCCCTGCTGGTCGCGCGGTTCCGGGATCACGGCCTTGATGCCGCGTCCGCGCAGGTGCGAGCGGATCGCGCGTGACGAGTATGCTCTATCGCCGCGAATTGCGTCCGGCCGGGTGCGGGGCCGGCCATTATCACGCTTCACGCGTAGCTGCTCGAGCAGGGGAAGTAGCATCGGCGAGTCGCCGGCCTGCCCCGGAGTGATCAGCGTCACCAGCGGCAGCCCGTTGCCATCGACGAGCTGATGGATCTTCGTGGACAGGCCTCCTCGTGAGCGGCCGATGCCGTGATCAGGCGGCTCGACGGCCGGAATTGTGTAATTCGATCCAGCCCCCGTGAGACGGGTGGTGTTCGTCGCGTGCTGATGCGCGCGAGCGATTGTCGAATCCACCGATACCGACCAATCGACCAAGCCCTCAGCATCGGCCTGCGCGATCAGCGCGGACACGATCGTGTCCCAGACTCCCTCCGCAGCGAGGCGGTGATGCCAGGTCCACGGGGCCTGACCCTTGTTCGTGGACACGCTGATTCCAGCATTGGCTGGGGAAGCGAGATTATGAACCATGGCCAGAAAGAACTACTCCGAGGAGTTCCGCCGGCAGGCGGTCGACCTGTATGAGTCGACTCCGGGAGCGACGCTCCGCGGTATCGCGGAGGACCTCGGGATCGTCCGGGGAACGCTGCGGCAGTGGCTGGAGACTCACGGGACCGGGAAGAAAACGGCGGCTGACGGCACGCTGACAGACAGCCCGTTGCGGTCCGCGCCGACGGCTTCCACATCGGATCCTGATGAGCCGCTCGAGCAGCGCGTGGCACGGCTGGAGGCGGAGAACGCCCAGCTGAGAGCCGAGACGACGAAGCTCACCACAGAGCGGGAGATCCTCCAGAAGGCCGCGAAGTATTTCGCCGGGGAGACGCGCTGGTGAGTCGCTTCCAGTTCGTCGCCGAGAACTCCACCACCTACCCGGTGAAGCGACTGTGCGAGCTCGTCGAGATCGAGCGCTCCTCCTACTACGCCTGGCAGACAGGCACCCCAGCTCGGTCCGCGCGGGCCGCTTCCGATGGCGAGCTGCTCGAGCGGATCCGCATCATCCACGCGGAGGACGATGCCCAAGGCGTCCCGCGGATCACGGCCGAGCTCAACGACGGGGCCGCGCCCGAGGACCGCGTCAACCACAAGCGGGTCGCCCGCGTGATGCGGGAGGCCGGACTCAGCGGGTACGTCAAGAAGCGCAAGCACCGCACGACGGTGCCCGAACCGGCCGACCAGGTCGTTCCTGACCTGCTGAAACGGGATTTCACCGCCGAGGCGCCGAACCAGCGCTACGTCGGCGACATCACCTACCTGCCGCTGTCCGAGGCCAGTGGCGGCGGGAACCTATATCTGGCGACCGTGATCGACTGCTACAGCCGCCGTCTGGTGGGATGGGCCATCGCCGATCACATGCGCACCGACCTCGTCGCCGACGCGCTCAAGGCCGCCGCCGCGACCCGTGGATCTCTGGCAGGAGCGATCTTCCACAGCGACCACGGGTCGGTCTACACCTCCAAAGCCTACGCCGAGCTCTGCCAGCAACTCGGCGTCATCCAGTCGATGGGAGCCGTCGGCACCAGCGCCGACAACGCGATGGCAGAGTCATTCAACGCGACGCTGAAGCGCGAGGTTCTCCGGGACGCCGCGTGCTTCACCGACGAGCTGTCCTGCCGCCGCAAGATGTTCCGATGGCTGACCCGCTACAACACCAAGCGCCGCCATTCCTGGTGCCGCTACCTCTCCCCGAACGCCTACGAGCGCGCCTACACCGCTACGCTGGCGCTCGCAGCGTAAACAACCCCCGTGTCCAAGAACCGGGGGTAGGCCCCCACACCGTCTGCCACGGCCCGAATACCTCGGGCAAGTCTCGCCACGCGATCCCGCACCGATACCGGTAGATGATGCCCTCGACCATCGACCTTGCATCCGAGAATCTCCGCCCTGGACTGCCCGTCGGCTTCGGCAACATCGGCTCGATCAACGACCATTGAGCATCCGAGAGCGACTGAAACCGTGACACGTGTTCAAGGCTCTCAGTCCGCAGACGCACCCTCGGTCAGCCGCGCCCTAGTAGTTCAGCGCCGACAGCGCATCCCTGGCATCGTTCACGGATACGCCACCAGCCACCGCGAGCAATGCCGCCCGCCAGCCAGCCGCGAGCACCTGACCCACCGGCTCCTTGCGCGGCGCAAGGAGCCGGTGGAGCATTTCCACCAGCAGATCGTCTTCAGCGCCGAGAGGCGGCTGGGCGAGCAGGTGTAGGAATCCTTGCCCGGTTGCGAAATCGAACCCGACCTGCAGCGCGGCACGCACCGCGTGCTGCCTCGCGAACTCGGCAGCGCCCTCCATGCGGTCGATCAGCCTTCGTTCGACGTCGCGCCGAACGAAGGCGTACAGGCCGAGCTTGCTGCCGAAGTGATGGTAGATCGCTCCGGTGGTCACGTCGGCCGCGGCGGCGAGCTCACCGACCGTCACTTCGCCAAAGGGGCGTGCGCCGAACTCTTTGACCGCCGCGAGCGCCAGACGCCCCTTCGGCGAAGTTGAGATCGGAATCCACTCGCGCATAACCACATAATGCCATTATGCTCTGAGGAAAAGCCGCTACGACGCGAAAGTGATGGACCCATGAAGCTCGAACTCCTCTTCTTGCCGACCACCGACCTTGACGCCACGCTCGCGACTTATCGCGATCTCGGATTCGAGGAGGTCTGGCGCGAAGGCGACAGCACCGCCGCCATCACTCTTCCCGGAGGCAAAGTGCAGATCATGCTCGACTCGAACGATCCGACCGCAGTCGCAGGGCCGATGCTCGTGGTGGACAACGTGCAGACGTTCCATGACGCCCGACCGGCGGCGCTCGAAGTCCTGCAAGCACCCGCAGAGATCCCCGACGGGTTCATGGCGACTTACCGCGACGCGGGCGGCACCACCATCTACGTACTCGACCAATCGACCGCGGGCTGAATCCTCTACCGCGCCGCCGTCCTCATCCACGCTGCTATCGCTTGGGCCCGGGCTTTGTCAGACACGCCCTACCTCACCCCGTACCTGCTGGAGCCCGTCGGCGCGACCGGTGACACCGTCACCCTCGTCCTCTTCCTCTTCGGTCTCGCAAGCCTGATCGGCACCCAGCTGGGCGGTGCGAACACAGATAGGCGCGGGCACCACGTCGCACTTGTCGTCACCAAGTCCGTCCACGTCCTGGCGCTCCTCGCCCTGCCCCTGTTCGCGGGAGCCGTTGGCGGGAGCATCGCCATCCTCATCATCTGGAGCCTCGCAGCCTGGGGCAGTGCCGCACCGCAGCAGATGCGCGTCTCCTCACTCGAGCCGTCTGCAGCGCCGATGCTCATCGGTCTCAACCAGTCGACGATGCAGCTGGGGATCGCGATGGGTGCGGGCGGCGGCGGAGCCCTCGTCGCCATGTTCGGCGTCGGGATACTGCCGTGGATCGCGGCAGCCGCCGTCCTCGCGTCTCTGATCCTGACGATCGCCGCTGCCCGCCGTGTATGATGTTGCGCGTGAAGAAGTGACCTCGTTCCCCTCCTGCGACTGCGGCGCTGCCCCGCGGGAGTCCGACCGAACTCGAGGACACCCCTGTGCCCGCTTCTTCCATCCCCTCCCCTGCCCCGCACTCCGCCGCGCAGTCCCCTGCTGCGACTGCGCCGTCCGATGCTGCGACCGCACCCGCGCCCACCGCACCCACCGGGGCACCCTCCGCCGCCCACCTGCGCGCCGACGGGATCTCCCTCTCCTACGGCGCCCGCCGCGTCCTCACCGACGTCTCCCTCACCGTCTCCGCCGGCGAGCGCGCGGGCCTCATCGGCGAGAACGGCTCCGGGAAGTCCACCCTCCTGCGCATCCTCGCCGGCCTCCAGGAGCCGGATGTGGGCACGGTGCGGGCGACTGCTCCGGGCGGCCGGGTCCCCCGTGTCGGGCTCCTCCACCAGGAGCCGCCGTTCCCGCCCACGGACACGGTCGCCCAGGCGCTCGAGTCCGCCGTCGCACCGATCCGTCAGGCGGAGCACGACCTCAACCGGGCGGCCTCCGCACTGGCGGACTCCCCTCAGGACGACTCCACCCTCCACGCCTACACCCGCGCCCTCGAGACCGCTCAGGACCTGCGCGTCTGGGAGATCGACTCCCGCATCGAATCGCTCCTGGCCGGACTGGGCCTGGCCGACCTGCCCCGCGACCGCCTCACGCGGGAGCTCTCCGGCGGGCAGGCCTCGCGCCTGTCGCTGGCGTGGCTGCTGCTCTCCGCCCCGGATGTCCTGCTCCTGGACGAGCCCACCAACCACCTGGACGATTCCGCGACCGCGCACCTGCGCGACGTCCTCTCCTCCTGGCCCGGTCCCGTGCTGCTGACCAGCCACGACCGGGCGTTCCTTGACGAGGCGGTCACAGCGCTGCTCGACCTCGATCCGGCACCGATCCCGCACGCGGTCGCGGGCGACCTCATCGAGGACGGCACAGGGACGGGGATCGGCCTGACCCGCTTCAGCGGTGCCTACACGGACTATCTGCGCGCCCGCCGCGACGAGCGCGCCCGGTGGGAGCGCCAGTACCGGGACGAGCAGGAGGAGCTGACCCGCCTGCGCAGGTCCGTGGGCGAGAACCAGACTGTCGGCCATCACGATTGGAAGCCCCGCACCGAGTCGCGGATGGCCCAGAAGTTCTACGCCGACCGCAACGCGAAGGTCGTCTCCCGCCGCGTCAAAGACGCCCGCAACCGCCTCGCGGACCTGGACGAGCACCAGATCCGCAAGCCCCCGCAGGAGCTGCGGTTCGCGGGCTTCCAGCCCGGCACAGCAGACACCTCCGCCGAGGCCGCCCGGGCCGACGCCGGCCCACCCGCCGCCGAGGCCACCCGGACCACCGCTGCCGGCCCACCCGCCGCCGCGGCCGGGACCGCCGGGAGCGGTCGCGCGTCCGCCGACGCACCCGCCGGCACGGGAGGACAGGCGACCAGCACTGCGACCGTCCTCACGGCCTCGGGAGCGGGGGTGAAGGGCAGGCTCGCTCCCACTGATCTGCTGGTGCGCGCGGGCGAGAAGTGGCTCATCACCGGCGCCAACGGGGCCGGGAAGTCGACGCTGCTGCATGTGCTAGCGGACAGGCTGGAACCCACGAGCGGGCACGTCGAGCGCGCCCCGGGGCTGCGCATCGGGCTGCTCTCGCAGGAGGTCGACCTGCCCGACCCAGGCAAGCGTGGCCCGCAGCGCACGGTCGCGCAGGCGTACGAGGACCTCGTGGGCATCGCGCGCGCCCAGCGGACTCCGGTGACGGACTTCGGTCTGCTGGCCGGGCGCGATCTGCACCGGCCGGTCGCCAGTCTGAGCGTGGGCCTGCAGCGGCGCCTCGAACTGGCCGTCGTGCTGGCGAACACCCCGGAAATCCTGTTGCTGGACGAGCCCACGAACCACCTGTCCCTCCTCCTCGTCACCCAACTGGAGGCCGCGATCCACGAACACGCCGGCACCGTCCTCGTCGCCTCGCACGACCGCTGGCTGCGACGCGGCTGGACCGGCGAGACCCTGCACCTGTGACCCGCCCCGCCCACGGCCCAGGCGGCGACATTCGGCGGGACGCGTGACCTCCGTGCCCGGACCGGGCCAAAGCCGGCCGGTAGGCTGACGGCACGTCCTTCTCGTGCACGCCCGCTGCACACGACGAAAGGAAGTCCTGGTCGCATGACTGTTCTCGATATGTTCGACCTGTCCGGCACGGTGGCGATCGTCACCGGAGCCTCCGCCGGCCTGGGCGTCGCATTCGCCCGCGCCTTCGCAGAGGCGGGAGCGGACGTCGTGCTCGCGGCGCGCCGCACCGACCGCCTGCAGGAGACCGCCGCCCTCGTCGAGGAGACCGGCCGCCGGGCCCTGACGGTCGCCACCGACGTCGCCGATCCGCAGCAGTGCCAGGAGCTGGTCGACGCGGCCGTGGCGGAGTTCGGTCACGTCGATGTGCTCATCAACAACGCGGGCGTGGGCACGGCGGTGCCGGCCACCCGTGAGACGCCGGAGGAGTTCCGCCGCGTCATCGACATCAACCTGAACGGCTCGTACTGGATGGCGCAGGCATGCGGACGGGTGATGGGAGAGGGAAGCTCGATCATCAACATCTCGAGCATGCTGGGCATCACGACCGCCTCGCTACCCCAGGCGGCGTACGCATCGAGCAAGGCCGGAGTCATCGGACTCACCCGCGATCTCGCCCAGCAGTGGGGTTCGCGCAAGGGCATCCGGGTCAACGCCCTCGCTCCGGGGTTCTTCAAGTCGGAGATGACCGATCAGTACCACGAGGGGTACCTCGACTCGCAGATGCCGCGCGTCCAGCTGGGCCGCGCCGGGGACCCGGCGGAGCTGGCGGCGACCGCCGTGTGGCTGGCGTCGCCGGCCGGCGCGTACGTCACCGGACAGACGATCGCGGTCGACGGCGGCTTCACGATCACCTGATCAGCACCTCCGACCGGTGGCTGCGGCACGGAGGTGCGGGCGCGGCACTGCATTCGGACCACCGCACCCACTACACTCATGGCTGTGACCGGGCTCACGAATGCGACGATGTCCACTGCGGACACGCTGCTGACCTCCGCCCTCGGGCTGGCGCGCAGCCGCCCCGAGGACCTCACCGTGGCCGATCTGGCCGACCACGTGGGGTACAGCCCCTTCCACTTCTCGCGCCTCTTCACCCACCGTCTGGGGATCGGTCCGGGCCGTTACCTCACCGCCCTGCGGATCGACCGGGCAAAGCGGCTGCTGCTGGAGGACACGGAGTCCGTCATCGACGTGGCCTCCGCGGTGGGCTTCGACTCGCTCTCCAGCTTCAGCCGTCGTTTCAGCGCCACCGTGGGGGTGGCGCCCGGGCGGTTGCGCCGCCTGGCGGACAGGATCAGCGACCGCCCGCCCGTGCCGTTCAGCCTCCTGCGACCGGCCGCGGGCTCCGTGCGCGTCGACCTGGACGTGCCCGCCGCGCTGGGCGTCCGCGGCGACCCGCACATCTGGGTGGGCTGGTTCCCGCAGCCGGCGCCCATCGGGCTGCCGCGGTCCGGCACCCTCGTGTCCGGAGTGGCGTCCATCGATCTGCCCCTGTGCCCCGGCGCCCCGCACCTGCTGGGCTTCGCGGTGCCCCAGCACGCGGACGCGATGGACCAGCTGGCGCCCACGGAACCCACCGTCGCCGTGGCACCCGGCCCGCTGCGCGCCGGTTCCCGCGTCACGCTGTCCTTCGCCTCCGCGCAGTCCGCCCAGCGCCCCGTTCCGCTGCTGACCGCGCTGCCCAGCCTCTGCTCGCGGTGAGCACCTCAGCAAGTTTGGACACACACGGGACCACCGCCCATTCCTACAGTGGAACCACTGGAGCGGAGATGCCGTTCCGGACCTCACACTTCACGGAGGAATCATGGCCAGCACCACGGGAACCACCACCTGGATCGATCTGGGGTCGAAGGGCCTCGACGAGACGCAGCGCTTCTACTCCGGGCTCTTCGGCTGGACGTTCGAGTCGCAGGGCGAGGAGTTCGGAGGGTACTCGATCATCCGCAACGGCGATGACCTGGTGGGCGGCGCCATGGACATCACCGGGATGACGTGCCCTCAGGGCGGGGAGATCCCCGCTCGCTGGGACGTGTATCTCACGGCAGACGATCTGGACGCCCGCCTGGCGAGCGCGCAGCAGCACGGCGCGACGCTGCCGATGGAGCCGCAACAGATCGGCGATGCCGGTCGCATGGGCATGCTCATCGATCCCACCGGCGCCCCGATCAACGTGTGGGAGCCGAACGAGCTCCCCGGGTACGACTTCACCGGCAAGCCCGGCTCCCCCGTCTGGTTCGAGCTCATGACGCACCAGTACGACCGGGCCGTCGAGTTCTACACCGCAGTCTTCGACGCGCAGATGGTGCCCATGTCCGAGCAGATGGACGACGACAGCTTCCGCTACTCCACGAATGGGACGCAGGACGTCGCGACCTGGGGGCTGGGCGACGCGACCGGCGTCATGCCCGAGGAGGCCGCGGGCTGGCGCATCTACCTGGCCGTCGAATCGTGCGATGCCGCCGCGCAGAAGGTCGTCGACCTGGGCGGGCAGCTGCTGGACGGGCCGGTCGACTCCCCCTTCGGCCGCATCGCGACGGTCGCGGATCCGCACGGGGCGACCTTCCAGATCTCCGCGATGAGCGAGGCCGTGCCGGAAGGCTGAGCCACCCGCGCACACGGCCGGGTCCCGGGAGCAGCCGCCTGTTCCCGGGACCCGTCACCAACAGTTCCACCGCCGAGGCCGCGGCCGGCCCAGCGTGGCCCGGCACCACCCGCTGCCACGGCCTCGGCCCCGAGCCGCTCAGCTCAGGTGGTGGACCTCCTGCAGCCCGTAGACCGGGGTGTCGATGCCCTCGTAGCGGGCCTTGAGCTGGAGGGCCAGGTAGAGCGAGTAGTGGCGCGACTGGTGGAGGTTCCCGCCGTGGAACCACAGGTTCTCCTGCTGGGTGGGCTTCCACATGTTGCGCTGCTCGCCCTCCCACGGCCCGGGGTCCTTCGTGGTCTGGGAACCCAGGCCCCACACCTTGCCCACGCGGTCCGCGGTCTCCTGGTCGACGAGGTCCGCGACCCACCCGTTCATCGACCCGTAGCCCGTCGCGTAGACGACGAGGTCCGCCGGCAGCCGCGTGCCGTCCTCCAGCACGACGGCGTCCTCGGTCAGGTGGTCGACCTGCCCCTTCGCCAGCGCGACGCTGCCATCGGCGATGAGGTCGGCAGCACCCACGTCGATGTAGTAGCCGGAGCCGCGTCGCAGGTACTTCATGAACAGGCCCGACTCGTCATCGCCGAAGTCCAGGTCGAACCCCGCGTCCGTCATCCGCCGGTAGAACTCCCGGTCCCGCTCCTTCATCCGGTCATAGAGCGGGATCTGGAACTCGTGCATGATCCGGTACGGCAGGGAGGCGAAGATGAGGTCCGCCTTCTCCGTCGTCACCCCGTTCTGAAGCGCCCGCTCCGAGTACAGGTCGCCCAGCCCGATCTCCATGAGCGACTCGCTCTTGACGATGTGCGTGCTGGAGCGCTGGACCATCGTGACGTCCGCGCCCACCTCGTGCAGCGCCCCGCAGATGTCGAACGCGGAGTTGTTGCTGCCGATGACGACGACCCTCTTGCCCGCATACGCGTCCGGTCCCGGGTGCTGCGAGGAGTGCTGCTGCTCACCCGTGAACACGTCCGCACCGGGGAAGTCGGGGATCATCGGCTTGCCGGACATGCCCGTGGCCATGACAAGGTGCGTGGGATGCAGCGTGACCGTCTCGCCGTGGCGGTCCAGTTCGACCGTCCACCGGCCGGCGGCCTCGTCGTACGTCGCCTTCCTCGCGGTCGTCGACGACCAGTACGGGACCTCCATGACCTTCGTGTAGGACTCCAGCCAGTCCGCGATCTTGTCCTTGGGCGCGAAGACCGGCCAGTTGTCCGGGAACTTGAGGTAGGGCAGGTGGTCGTACCAGACGGGATCGTGCAGGCACAGCGACTTGTACCGGGACCGCCACTGGTCGCCGGGCCGCTCCCACCGGTCGACGACCAGAGCGGGCACGCCCAGCTGCCGCAGTCGCGCACCCAGTGCGATGCCGCCCTGCCCGCCGCCCACCACCAGGGTGTACGGGTGGGCCGTGTCGCCCCAGGCCGCGTCCTCCTCCGCCCGCTTCTCCGACCAGCTCTTCCGCTGGGGGTCGACGCCGTGCTTCGCACCGCTGATCCGCCTGGGCCCCCGGGGCTCCTCGTGCCCGTCCAGTTCCTGCAGGGCCGTCAGCAGAGTCCACGCCTTCGTGCCGTCCTCGTCGACGAGCCGGACCAGGCCGGTGCCCCGGCCCACCGAGGTCGCGAAGGTGAACCAGGCCTCGGTCACCCCGTCCGCGGTCGCGGCCGGTTCGCTCAGCTCGAAGTCGGTGGGCGCGACCCGTTCGAGGGTGTGGGTGAGCAGGTCGCGGACCCCGTCGCGGTCCTCGACGGTCCTGAGGTTCCACGTGAAGGACACGAGGTCCCGCCAGTAGCTGGTGGTGGCGAACAGGTCCACCGCCGCGTCGATGTCCTGCGCCCGCAGCGCCGCTTCGAAGTCCTCCAGCCACCCTGTCGCGATGTCGTCCGCGGTCCGCTGGGTCTCGTCGACCATTGTCGTCATAGCACTCCTCCTCCTTGAGACGTGTGACTTCACACTAGGAGGGCGGTCACCGGGGCGAAAGAGTTGCATGACCGTTGCATGGCCCGGTCAGATCACCCGATGACGGGGACGCCGGGACCCACGAGGAACGCGGCCGCCACCAGCAGGACCGTCACGACGACCACCGTCACGTCCAGTGCGGACACCCGCAGGTACGCCAGTCGCAGCGTCCGCCCCGCCTCGTTCTTCGCACCGTAGGTGAACCCGCGGGTCTCCAGCGCTTCGACGGTCGTGCGGACGTTCTTCGCGGTGTTGAGCATGATCGGGTAGAACGCGGTCACCGCCAGGACGCACCACTGCCACACGACCCGCAGACCCAGGAAGCCGGGCTTCTCCACCGGCGCGTGCCGCAGCCGCTGTCCCTCGAAGACCGTCACGTACTCGTCGACCAGGATCGGCAGCATGCGGTACCCGTAGCTCACGCCGAACGCCAGCAGCTCCGGCGCCCGGAACCACAGGAGTGCATCGGAGAGCTTCTCCGGATCCAGCGACACGAACGCCGCCATCGACGCCATCGACACCGCACCCAGCTTGAGGTTGAGCTCGCCCAGCGCCACGAGCGTGCCCAGGTCGCCGCCGAACAGGAACGACGCGGCGAACAGCCCCACGACGTTGCCCAGCAGCCCGATGAGGAACAGGCCCAGCACCAGCGGTCCCACCCGCGCCAGCACGACGGAGGCCGCTCCCAGCACGAACAGCACCAGGAGGACGCCCGTGCTGTGGGTGAACCACGGGGCGATCGCCATGACGAGGTACCAGGCCAGCACCATCCGCGGATCCATGCGGCTGAACAGACCGCCGCGCGTCGAGTACGCGGTCCGCAGCAGTTCCAGCCGGACCCAGTCGACGCTCAGCACGTCGTGTGTCTTCCGCGCCATCAGCGCTCCCCCGTCCCGGTCGTGTCGAACCCAGTCGCGCCGAGGCCGTCGGTTCGACTCAGATGATCAGCCCGGGCGGACTCGACGGTCCCGTCGATCGTCCGCAGCCGAGCCCGCAGGTCCTCAGCCGTCAGCGGCAGCGGGTCGAGTCCCAGCTCCAGGCCGATGCGGGCTGCCTGCGGCGGCACCAACCGCGTCTGCGTCGTGAGCTCCGGCCGGGAGAACAGCTCCTGCGGGGTGACATCCGCCAGCACCCGCCCCCGGTCCAGGACGAGGACGCGGGTCGCCCACGTCGCCACGAGCTCCATGTCGTGCGTCGCGACGACCGCGCACTGCACGGTCCCGGACAGGGACTCGAGCATCGTCGTCACGTCGTCGCGGGACCGGATGTCCAGGCTGGACGTCGGCTCGTCCAGCAGGAGCAGCCGCGGCCGCATCGCCAGTCCGATCCCCAGGGTCGCCCGCCGCTGCTGGCCGCCGGACAGGCTGCGCCCGTCGCGCTCGGCCAGCGCGGACAGTCCCGCCTCCGCGACCACCCGGTCGACGATCGCCTCCGCGTCCTCGACCCTGCGCCCGCGCGGGAAGAGGGCGATGTCCTCGCGCACGGAGTCCTTGAGGAACATCTGCTGCGGATGCTGGTAGATGTACGACACGTGATCCGCCAACCGCGCGGCTGACCGGCTGCGCGTATCGATCCCGTCGACGGTCACGGTCCCGGCGCGCGGCACGATGAGTCCGGTCAGCAGCTTCATGAGGGTCGTCTTGCCGGCGCCGTTCGTGCCCACGAGCGCGACCTTCTCCCCCGCGTGCAGGTCCAGGTCCAGCCCGTCCAGGACGGTCGAGAGACCGCCGGCGACCGTCCGGTAGCCGTGGTGCACCCCGCGCAGCGACGCGACGACCGCGGGAGGTGCCGTGTCAGCGACCGTCTCCCCGGCCTCGGGACCGGTGTCGACCATGCCCGAGGCCGGCGTCGCCGGATCGGGACCGGGCACCTGCCCGTCGTTGCCTGCTCCCGCTGCCGCAGGCACCGGTTCCGAACCGGGCACCTGCTGCTCGCGCAGGGCCGGGCGCAGGATCCGGACCGCGGAGTCCACGTCGAGGGCGACGTGGGGTGCGCCCACGGCCGCGGTGAGGGCGACGGCGTCCGGGGCGGGCACGCCGTGGCTGGACAGGTCCGCGTGCCGGTCCATCGCCTCCTGGATGGGCAGGTGCCAGACAGGCGCGCCGTCGGCCATGAGGACGACGGACTTCGCGAACTGGGCGATGAAGTCCGCGTGGTGCTCGATCGTGATGACGGTGAGGCCTTCGCGCTCGTTGAGGTCGCGCAGACGGCGGTAGATCTCGCCGGCGCGGGCGGGGTCCAGCTCGGCGACGGGCTCGTCGACGACGATGACCTCCGGCCGCAGCGCCAGCACGGCGGCGAGCGCCACCAGATGCGCCTGCCCGCCGGACAGCTGCCACACGAACTGGTCGCGCAGGTGCTCGATGCCCAGCTGGGCGAGCGCCTCGTCCGTGCGCTCGCGGTAGTCGGCGTGGCCGAAGTTGAGGGGTCCGAAGGCGACCTCGTCGCGCACCGTGGGACGGACCAACTGGTTCTGGAAGTCCTGGTAGACGTAGCCCACGCGGGCGGACAGCTCCGCGACGGACGACTCCCACGTGTCGATGCCGCCCACGTGGACGCTGCCGGCGAAGTCGCCGCTCCAGTAGTGCGGGACCAGCCCGTTGAAGGTCTTGCACAGCGTCGTCTTGGCCGACCCGTTGCCCCCGACCACCGCCACGAAGTCCCCGCGCTCGATCGTGAGATCGACGTTGCGCAGCGTGTCGCGGTCCGTGCCCGGGTAGCGGAAGGACAGGTCCTTCACCCGGATGACGGGCGCGGCGGCCTGCGCGGCGGGGGTGTCCTGCACGGCGGCCTCCTGCGGCGCTGGATCCTGCGACGCGGTATCCCGCAGAGTCGCCCGCTGCGCAGTCGCCTGCTGCGGCGCTGCCTGCTGCGCGGTGGGGTGGGTGGTCGGGGGCACGGTCGGCACGAGGGGCTCCTTCTCAGACGATCCGGTTCAGGACCGGTCCGCGGTCGACTTCGAGGTCCGCGACAGGCGGAACAGCAGGATCGCCAGGCCCAGCACCACCACGATCGCGACGATGGAGACGAGGATGAACCAGTCGCCGAACATGTCGAGGAAGTCCGGCTCGAACGCGCCCGCGGAGATGTCGAACGCCTCGAGGAACGCGAAGCCGAAGCTCACGATCGACAGGAGCACGGCGAAGCCCACGAAGACGCCCGAGGCCTGCGCCTGTCCCGGGATCGGCTCACCCGCGACACGGGGCCGCATGCCCATGAGCGGCTCGATCTTCCCGTGCAGGGCGGGGATGAGCCAGACCGCGGGGATCGCGCCCAGGAGGACGCCGGACATGACGACGTCGACGCCCAGACCCAGGGTCTCCAGCGCCAGCATGGACTGGGGCAGGCCCTCGACGAACTCGGCGTCCTCGACGCCGATCCACACCTTCGACAGGTCGACGATGGCGGAGAGGATCTTGTCGACCAGGACCAGGACGATCGAGCCCACCGCGATCTGCCCCTTCGAGCGGGGGTTGCGGATCAGGGAGCCTGCGATGAAGACGGCGAGGAACATCTGGAGGTAGCCCTCGATCTCCGCGAGGCCGGAGAAGTCGCCCATGAGGAGGTCGGTGAAGACGATCTCGCCCAGCGGCGCGCCCAGGGCGGCCCAGAACGGGGAGAAGAGTGCGGCGATCGTGAGCGGCACGAACACCATGTAGGACACGGAGATGTCGACGGGGCCGATCGAGGGGTCCGGGATGATCTCGAGGATGATGTTCGACAGTCCGAAGAGGGACATCGACAGCACGAACACCATGAGCTTCTGGGACGTAGTGAGCTCGACGCTGCGGATGCCGTCGACGGCACCGCGCAGAGTGCCGCGACGCTCGTCGGCGGGGGCGGGGGTCTGGGTGGACATGGGGTCTCCTTCAGTGAGGCAGGGCGGTGACGTCGGCGAGGTCAGGAGGGAAGGTCGGTTCGGAACGGAGGACGGGAGGGTCGGTCAGTCCGGTGCTGGTCCGGTGGCGGACGTCAGGCGGGTGAGGGCGCGAAGGCTGGGGTCAGGCCGGTAAGGGCTCGGAATCAGGTGCCAGGCGCGCGCCGAGGACGTCGATGACATCCGCGGGGCCGTCCAGGACGTGGTCGGCCCAGCCCTGGGCCAGCGCTTCGTCGAGGGCGGCGTCCGCGTCCTTGCCGCCACGCAGCAGGCAGACGGTGCCGATCCCGGCGTCGCGCCCGCCGCGGCCGTCGTTGAGCGCCTTGTCGCCCACGTAGACGACGTCCGCCGGCTCCACCTGCAGGCCGGACAGGGCCGCCGCGAACACGGCGGTCCCGGGCTTCCGCACACCCACCTCGTCCGAGTACGCACCGGGGCCCAGCAGGTCGAGGATCCCGTAGTCGGCCAGCGTGGCGCGCACACCGCGGCCGGAGATCGTGTTCGACACGATCCCCACGACGATCCCCTGCGCGTGCGCCCACCGGACCAGCTCGAGCGCACCCTCGCGCGGGCTGGGCGTGCCCTTCGTCCGGTGCAGCAGGTAGGACAGCTCCGCGGCCTCGAGCCGCATCGCCGCGCGCACCGGCTCCGGCAGGTCCGCGCCCACCAGGTCGCCCCACAGCACGGCCGGGTCGACCTCGTCGAAGCGGTGGGCGGGGTCGGTGAGGACGTCGCGGGATCGCTTCCGCGCCCGGTGCCGCTCCCAGCCGTCCCGCATCGCCGCGGACGCGGCCTCCAGCGTGATCGGATGCCCGCACCGCTGCGACAGCTCCACGAGGGCCTGCCCCATGACCGCGTCCCGGTCCGGATTGGCGACCGAGGTCGTGAGCACGCCTCCGTGGTCCAGCAGCAGGGCGACCCGCCGAGGCCCCGGCCGGCTCCCCGTCGACGTCGGGTCCGCGGACCCGACCACGGCGGACACGGGCCCGGCGGCGTCGGATCGAGCGGCCTCGGCGGCGTCGGATCGAGCGGCCTCGGCGGTGGAGTTCTCCCACGTCCCCGCGGGGACGGACCGGCGCAGTTCGTCCAGCAGGCCCGCGGGGGTGTCGAGGACGAGGTCGGGGGTGTCCGCGACCGAGAACGGCGGGTGGTCGGTGCGACGGTCACGGGTGATGATGACGCGGCCGGCACCGGCGCGGCGGCCGGCGACCACGTCGCGGTCGACGGTGTCGCCCACGTACCAGGTCTCGTGCGGAGCGGCCCCCAGCGCTTCAGCGGCCAGGCGGATCATGCCGGGGTGCGGCTTCCGGATGCCCACCTCGTCGGAGTAGACCTGGACGCCGAAGCACCCGTCGAGACCCTTCTCCCGGAGGATCTCCCGGTGCGCGCCGCCGGCGTGGGCGTTCGAGACGATGCCCAGCCCGATCCCGCGCTCGCGTGCCAGTGACAGCAGCTCCGGGATGCCGGGGCGCACGTGGTGATCGGAGACCGCCCGGCTCTTCGCCGCGAGGATGCGGGCGGCGTCCAGGGCGAGCGCGCGGCGGGCCGGACCGGGCAGATCGGACAGGAGGAAGTCCTCGACGATCTCACCGGGTGCCAGCTCGCGCGGCTCCTGGCGGCGGGAGGAGGCGTTCTTCCACAGGGACAGGGCGGAACGTCCCGTCCGCAGCGACTGCTCGACCAGGTCGCGGTCCAGGTCGAAGCCGGCGCCTGCGGCCAGGTGCAGCACGGTGTCCGCCAGTGTCTGCGCCCAGTCCTCGCGTGCGGTCGTCGAGACGACCACACCGCCGAAGTCCAGCAGCAGCGCGCGCGGCTGGACGAGCGCGGCGGGAGCGGAGGGGGCGACGACGGCCTGGGCGGCCGGCGCGGGGCCGGCGGTCGCGGTGTCCTGCGCAGTGAGCGCGGGGCCGGGAGCAGGCGCGGGAACGGTGGGGACGGAGTTCATGGCGGTCACGCTACGGAGCCGGTCCGGTCCCCGGATGAACCGGCGGTGAACCGGCGGCCACCGCACAGCCACATCTTCTGCAGATCTGCAGTACATGTCCCGTCACCGATGCCGGCGGTGCTAAGCAGGGGGCATGGGAGCACGATCGGGGCGGGCCACGCTGGCGGATGTGGCGCAGGCGGCGGGGGTGTCGGCCTCGGCGGTGTCGATGGTCATGAACGACAGGACGGGCCTCACGCAGGCGACCCGGCTCAGGATCCTCGCGGCCGCGCGGGCGGTGGGGTACCCGGTGCGGGGACGGGCCGGACGCGAGGGCCGGGTCCTGGGCGTCCTGCCCACGGACCTGGGCAACCCGTACCACACGGACGTCATCACGGGGATCGAGAAGCACGCGGAATCCGTGGGGGCGGCGGTCGTGATCGGGCACGGCCGCCGCGACAGCGCGCACCTGGAGCGGCAGCTGGACCGGATGCTGGGGTTCGGCGTCGACGGCATCGTCGCGGTGACGACGTGGTTGCGGCCGGCCGCCCTCGAGGACGCGGCGACCGTCCTGCCGGTCGCGGTGATCGGGCGGATGCAGGACCCGGCGACCGGGGTCGACATGGTCCGCGGCGACGACGCGGCCGGCGCCGCGCAGGCCGTCCGCCACCTCGTCCGGCTGGGGCACACGCGGCTCGTCCACGTGACGATGTCGACGCGGCCCGGGCCGGCGGCGCGCCGGGCGGGGTTCCTCGCGGAGGCCGCTCGGCTGGGACTCGAGGGACAGGCCCGCGTCATCGGGCCGGCGGCGGACTGGGCGGCGATGGAGGAGCAGATCGATGCATTCCTCGAGCGGATCCGCGCGGGACGGTCGACCGCGCCCACCGCGGTGTTCGCCGCGAACGACATCGCGGCGGTGCGCGTCATGCACCGGGCGGCCGCGCTGGGCGTGCGGGTGCCGCAGCAGCTGAGCGTGGTGGGGTACGACTCCTCGGCGGCGGCGCTCATGATCCGGCCCCATCTCACCAGCGTGAACCAGCCGCGTGAGGAGATGGGGCGGTTGGCGGCGGGGATGGTCCTCGAGAGGCTGGCCGGGCGCGCTTCCGACGCAGAGCTGATCGTCCGTCCGGTCCTGCGCGAGCGGGAGTCCAGCACGTGGCATCCGGACGCAGACCGGGAGACTGCGAACCAGACGGGCGATGCGGCGAACCCGACGGGCGACGCGGCGGACCCGCCGGGCACGGGACCGAACCGGTCAGCGGACCCGGCCGCGGCCTCGGGCTGAGTGGGGTTCTCCCCCGCCCGGAATCCGGCCGACCACCCTGTGCTCGCGTCCGCCGGTCCGTACCGTGGTGGGCATGAACTCCTTCTTCGACACCATCAGGAACATGGGCTTCCGCCGCGGTCCCCAGCGACTCCTCACCGGCATCAGCGGCGGGCTGGCCGTCTCCCTGGGCATGAACGTGTGGCTGGTGCGCGTCCTCGTGCTCCTGTCCTTCCTCCTGCCCGTCGTGGGCCTGGGCCTCTACGCGCTGGTGTGGGTGCTGACCCCCTGGCAGGACGGCTCGATTCCGCTGGAGCGGGCACTGGGCGGCACGTACCGCGCCTGAGGCAGGCGGCTCGCTGGCACTCCGCGACGATGCTCAGCGCACGCCCGTCCGGCTACCCTGCGCGGGATCCCCCGCGAGACCCCGCACCCGCGTATCGTGCGTTGCATGGATCCCGCATCGGCGCCCTTCGACCGCATCGTCGTCGTCCACGGCTTCCGCGCCTCCCCGCAGAAGCACTGGTTCCCGTGGCTGGCCCGGACGGAACCAGCCGCTCGGGTGCTGGCCCTGCCGGACTCGGCGACACCGGACGCGGACGCCTGGATCACGACGGTCGCCCGGACGATCGGCACCCTCGATGCCCGCACCGCTGTCATCGCGCACAGCCTGGGCTGCATCACGACGGTGCGCGCCGTGCAGCGACTGGCGGCAGAGCAGGGAGAGGCGGAGCCGGGGACTGAGTCGGGGGCGGCGGAGTCGCAGACGCTGCCGCGGCAGCACGCGACCGGACCCGCCTCATTGGGCGCGTTCGTCGCCGTCTCCCCGTTCGCGCAGACGCTGCCGACCACCGGTGACGAGGGGCTCGATACGTTCGCGGCCCACGGTCTTGCTCCCTTCCTGGACGGGGCCGATCTGCCGGGCACACGCCCGCGCCTGGGCCGCGTGACGGTCATCCGGTCAAACGACGATCCGCTCGTCGTCCCGGCACTCTCCGACGCGTTCGCCCGCGACCTCGGCGCGCGTGTCCAGGTGATCCCGGGCGCTCGCCACTTCCTGGAGCGCCACGGGGTGACCCAGCTGCCGGAGGTCCTGCGCGCTCTCGAGGGCTCCGCGGCTGCAGGGGCCTGACCCGTCCCCCGGCACGGGTGGGCGGCCGCATCCACGACTCGATCACCCTCCAGCACTCGCCGCTGCCCCGCGAGCTCGCCGTCGTGGGCGGCGGCTGCATCGGCATCGAGTTCGCCTCGTTGTCCGCCCAGTACGGGTCGCAGGTGACCGTGCTGGACCGCGGACCCCGCCGCCTCCCTCCTGCGCGCTGCATCCAGCGATCTGAAGGACCACCTCACGAATCGATGCGCTCACGCGTCTTCCGTGCGAGAGGATGAACGTGACCCCCTGGAAGAGGTGAGGACGATGGACGGACTGCGGCACGGACGGATCGACACGGAGCTGGGTGAACTGGTCGTGGTCGCCCGCGACGAGGCGCTGACCGGCGTCTACTTCCCCGGCCACTGGACCCTGCCGGAACCGGACGCGTTCGGGGAGCCGGCCCAGGCCTCGGCGGACCCGGTGATCTCCGTCGTCGCGGAACAGCTGGACGACTACCTCGCGGGCGAGCGCCGGGAGTTCGAGGTCCCGGTGCGCACGGACGGCGACGACTTCTCCCAGCGGGTGTGGGCGCTGCTGCGGGAGATCCCCTACGGCGAGACGACGACGTACGGTGCGCTGGCGGAGCATCTGGGCAACCGGCACCTGGCCCAGCGCGTGGGACAGGTCGTGGGCCGCAACCCGGTCAGCATCGTCATCCCGTGCCATCGTGTCGTGGGATCGGACGGGTCCCTCACCGGGTACGCCGGCGGGCTGGAGCGCAAACGGCACCTGCTGGAGCTCGAGGATCCGACCACCGCGGAGAGCAGGCTCTTCTAGATGAGGACCCCGTTCGACGAGGCCGTCACCCGCCACGGGGGCACCGTGCTGCGGGTGTGCCGCGCTGTGCTGGGCGCGGGCCCCGATGCGGACGACGCGTGGTCGGAGACCTTCCTCGCCGCGCTCCAGGCGTGGCCGGACCTGCCGGCGGACACGAACGTCGAAGCCTGGCTGGTCCGCGTCGCCGGCCGCAAGGCGATCGACATCACCCGCGCTCGTGCCCGGCACGCGATCCCCACGGACGCGCTCCCCGAACGACCCACCGCGCTGGGAGTGGCCCGCGACGACGAAGTCCATGTCTGGGCGCAGGTCGCCCGACTGCCGGAGCGCCAGCGCCTGGCGATCGCCCACCACTACCTGGGTGGACTGCCCCACACGGAGACCGCCCGGATCATCGGCGGCACGCCGGAGTCGGTGCGCCGCGCAGCCGCGGACGGCATCCGCGCGCTCCGCCGCACCCACCACGCGGACGAGGCCGCGCAGAGCGCCCGGACCGCACACACCCGGAAGGAGCACCCCGATGCGTGAGTCCACCGCACTCGGCGACAGCACCGAGACACCCACCGACACCCGCACGGAGGCCACGGACCCTCACGATGCGGCTGACCGCTTCGACAGGACAGGGGCCGAGATCCAGCAGGTCTTCTCCCTGGAACCCGGCGCAGTCGACGACCTGCGCACCCGCCTGGCCCAGACTGCGGAGGCTCGCGACCTGGCCGACGTCGCCTACCGCACCCTCGATTCGCCCGTGGGCCCCCTGCTGCTGGCGGCCACCCCCTTGGGCCTGGTCCGCGTCGCCTTCGCCCGCGAGGACTTCGACACCGTCCTGCAGACGCTCGCGAAGAAGATCAGCCCCCGCATCCTCGAGGCCCCGGACCGCCTGGACACCGTCGCCGCCCAGCTGGCCGAGTACTTCGCCGGCACCCGCCGCGCCTTCGACGTACCCCTGGACTACGCCCTGTCCACCGGCTTCCGGCAGACCGTGCAGCACTACCTGCCGCACATCGCCTACGGTCACACCCAGACGTACAAGGAGGTGGCCGCTCACGTGGGCAACCCCGCCGCCGTCCGCGCCGTGGGCACCGCCTGCGCGACCAACCCCTTGCCCGTCGTCGTCCCCTGCCACCGGGTGCTGCGCACCGACGGCGGCCTGGGAGGCTACCTGGGCGGGCTGGAGGCGAAGACGACCCTGCTGACCCTGGAGCAGGCCGCATGAGCTTTCCGTCCCCCACCGTGAACCCCGCCGCCGAGGCCGTGAGGAGCGCCCGTTGAACACCCTGTTCGGAGACGACCTGTTGGGACCCACCGGTCCGCAGCTTCCCGCCGGCGCCCACCACGTGCCCGGCTGGCTCACGCTGGAGCAGCAGCGGTGGATCGTCGCCCGCTTCCACGAGTGGACGCAGGGGCCGGTGCCCCTGCGCTCGGCGAAGATCCGCGGTCACGAGATGAGCGTGCGCACCGTGTGCCTGGGCTGGCACTGGCGGCCGTACGCCTACTCGCGCGATGCCGTCGACGTGAATGGCAACCGGGTCCTGGACTTCCCCGACTGGATGGTGCGGCTGGGTCGGACAGGTCTCGTCGCCGCGACCGGGGATCCGCACGCGGGCGACGACTACACGCCGGACACCGCGCTGGTGAACTACTACGACGACACCGCGAAGATGGGCATGCACCAGGACAAGGACGAGGAGTCGATGGCCCCGGTCGTCTCCCTGTCGATCGGCGATGCGTGCCGGTTCCGCTTCGGCAACACGGAGACCCGGACGAAGCCCTACCAGGACATCGACCTGGGGTCCGGCGACCTGTTCGTCTTCGGCGGACCCTCGCGGCTGGCCTACCACGGCGTCACGAAGGTCCATCCGGGCACCGCGCCGGACGGCTGCGGACTGGAGTCCGGACGGATCAACATCACGATGCGGGAGACAGGACTGAACGGATGAGCACAGACACAGGCATCGTGATCGGTGAGGACGGGATGGCCCGGCCCGCGTGGGCGGCGACCGACCCGCTCATGCGCGAGTACTACGACACGGAGTGGGGCCTGCCCGTCGGGGACGAGCAGGGACTGTTCGAGCGCATCAGCCTCGAGGCGTTCCAGGCGGGCCTGTCGTGGGCGACGATCCTGCGCAAACGCCCCGCGTTCCGGGAGGCGTTCGACGACTTCGACCCGGACCGCGTGGCCCGGTACGGCGACACGGACGTCGCGCGCCTGATGGGCGATGCGGGCATCGTGCGGAACCGGGCGAAGATCCTCGCGACGATCACCAATGCGAACGCGACGATCCGGCTGCGGGAGAAGGGCGGGCTGGTCGACTTCGTCTGGTCGTTCCAGCCGGAGGAGACACCGGCGCCCCGGACCATCGCCGAGGTCCCCACGCAGTCCGCGGAATCGCTGGCCCTGTCGAAGGCGCTGCGGAAGGAGGGGTTCGCATTCGTGGGCCCCACGACGATGTTCGCGCTCATGGAGGCGATCGGCATCGTCGACACCCACCTCGTCGACTCGCACCGGCGCGGCAGCTCCGGCGTGTGGACACCGTGAGTGTGCGCGCGTCGTTCCGTGTCGACGCGAGCGGCCCGTTCGACCGGGAGGCGGCCCGCGCCTCATTGGCGGTCCACGCAGTGGAGGGTCTGCACCTGCTCGAGGGGGCCTCGGCGACGATGACGCGGTGGGTCGACGTCCACGGCGACCCGCACGCGGTCACCGTCCGCCTCGACGAGGCGGGTGCGGAGGTCGCGACGTCGACCGTGGACGCGGGCGTCAACGACGTCCTCGCCGCGCGGGTGCGGCACTGGTTCGATCTGGACGCGGATGTGAGCGGGATCGACGCGCACCTGGGTGCGGACCCGCTGTTCGCGCAGCAGGTGCGGGAGCGACCGGGTCTGCGGATCAGCCGGTTCCAATCGCCGTTCGAGGCCGTCGTCATGACCGTCATGGGGCAGCAGGTGACGCTGCGGACCTCACGGCTGTTCGACGCTCGGCTGGTCGCGGCGTTCGGTGCGGAACCACCCGCGGTGGATGGCATGCCGACCCTCGCTCCGTATCCGCACGACGGGGCGGACATGGGCGGCGACCGGCCGGCTGGATCACACACAGGCGGGTTGCGGCTCTTCCCCACCCCTGACGTGCTGGCAGCCGTGCCCCTCGAGGAGCTGCGGGCCACCGTGCGGCTGACGGGCAGCCGGGCGCGCACCGTGCACGAGGTCGCGGTCCTCTTCGCGGAGCAGGGTGATCCGGACCTCCTGCCGACGCGGGAGGACCTGCACGCGGTCCACGGGATCGGACCGTGGACGCTCGACTACCTGGCGATCCGGGCGGGCACGGACGCGGACGCGTTCCCGGCCGGCGACGCGGTGCTGCGGCGGACGCTGCGCGACCTGGATCCCGCGGCGGACGCGGACCGCGTCGCGACGTGGAGTCCGCACCGCAGCTACGCGGCCGCGCGGCTGTGGGCGCACGCGTCCTGAACCGGGAGCGGAGCCGGCCGGGTCCGCAGTCCGACCACGCCACGAGGTCCACCATGTGCGCATGACCTCCGCACCCGACCGCATCCGCACGGTGCGCGTCGGACAGCTGCGGCGCTGGCACCGAGCGCTCCAAGAAGTCCGGATCGTAGCCGCGCGTCGCGGCCTGCTCAGTCGCGGCCTCGGCGGCGGTTCCGGCGGAGACCGCCGGATGCGAGATGCTCACACCCGGGACGAGCGGGTCCGCATGCGATCTGCGGACGTCCGAGGCGGCCTCGGGCACCACCAGGGCCGCCGGGAGTTCCTGGACGCCGACCCGATCGACGAGATGCACGTCGCGATCGCGCTGGTCGACTACGGAAGCGGTCTGCGGCTGTGGGACAGGCCCGAGGAGCTCGAGGACCGATTCCACCTCGAGAGGATCACGGCCCCCGGCGGGGTCGAGCACTGCTTCCTCTGTAGGCGCTGAGCTCGTTCAGGCCGTGAGAACGTACGTGAGCGTCTGGACGACTTGGTCGGTGGTCGTGCACCAGGCCTGGGCGTCTGCGTCGACCTCCTTGAGCGGGTGGACGATGTCCGCGTCGTGGAGGGTGATGTACGGCTTGCCCAAGGCGGCGGCGTAGCCCGCGTCGAAGGCCGCGTTCCACTGCTTGTACTTGTCGCCGAAGCGGACGACGACCAGATCCGCCTGCTCGATGAGCGTGCGTGTGCGGATCGCATTGACCTTCGCTGACTGGTGGTCGCGCCAGAACGAGCTGTCGTTCGCCCCCAGGTGGTCCCCGGCCGCGTCGCTGGCGGGGTGATCGGTCACCGGTGCGGTGAAGACGACGTCCAGGCCGGCGGCCTCTGCTCCGCGCTGGATCTCATCGCGCCAGCCGGTGTGGATCTCGCCGGAGAGGTAGACGAAGAAACTCATAGTGGATGCTCCTCGAGCGAATCGGGCCGGTCAGGGGGTCGTCCACCACCCTAGTCGGTCACCGCTCGCGCTCAGCCGACCGTCTCAGACCCGCGAGGAGGTGCACGAGCACCCCGTCGCCAATCCGCCTCTGCGACGCAGCTAGGTGTTGTGGGTCGTGACGTCGGCTACATGGCCCCGCAATGCTTCGGCGAGCGGCGGGAGGTGTGCTTCCACGACATCGCGGAAGATCTCGACGTCGACTCCGAAGTCCTGGTGGACGAGGATGTTGCGGAATCCTCTGATCTGCGGCCACGCGATACCTGGGTGAGCATCGATGATCTCCGCAGGAAGGTGGTTCACGGCTTCGCCGATGATCTGCAGGTTGCGTTCGATCGCATCCTCCTCCATCCCCACCAGGTCGGCGTCGGCCTCGTCGCCGAGAACCGTCACGTACCGCTGGCATCGCTCGATCGCATCGAGTACATCGGCGATGCGCTGGGACGGACCGCGACTCAAAGTGCGACCGCATCTGCAGGTGCTGAGGCAGCCGCGTCCGTGGCACCCCGGCATGCTCAACCAGCCGACCGGTCCATGAGCCATGGATGACAGCGGTGAAGGTCGGGCCATTGTGCCCACCGTCCCCGATGTCCGCCTCGACGCCCTGGTCGAGCACAGCCCGACCATAGGGCTCGATCTTGTCCGGGGCGAGTGACCTGTCTCCAGGGTCGGGTATGGACCGTTGCCTATTGAGGCTCGCTCAATTGCAGGTCTCTGACCTCGGGCTTCAAACATTGAAGCGGAACTCCACCGAGTTTCAATACGTATGGCCATCTGGTTGCCATCCGGGATCATTGTCCTCGAGGTAGCTCCATTGCAGGCGGCGGGCAGTGGGCGCTTGCACTTCACCAACTGATGTTGAGCATCGCCGCGCTTCGCCGCCAGTGCTCAGCCGCGACGCCGGCGTCGTATGCCTGCCGATTTGATCGGCCGATCCGACCCGGCGCTCGGTAGTACTGCCCCGAGTCCCACGTCTTGCCCGGCCGGCCTTCGATGAAGTGCCGCAGGCGCGCCCCTCCCTGCTGCGGAGAGATCAGGAATGCCCTAAGCGCGCCGTGATAGACGTGTTGGAAGTAGCTGTCGGTGTCCGATGCGAAATTCGTCGCGACATTGCCAGGGTGGAAAGCGACCGAGGAGAGGCCTCGGTCGTGGAACCGTTCATGCAACTCCTTCGTGAACAAGATGTTGGCGAGTTTGGCGTCGCCATACGCCTTGTTTGGGGTGAACCCATCCCAGTTGTTCAGGTCCTCGAGGTCGATATTGCCGAACAGCCTCGCACCGATGCTGGAGGTGTTGACCACGGCCCCACGGCTGTCGAGCAGCTTGTCCAACAGCAGGTACGTGAGCAGGTACGGGGCGAGGTGGTTGACCTGGAGTGTCTTCTCGAACCCATCGCGAGTGGTCGTCGGACCGGAGAATATGCCTCCTGCGTTGTTCGCCAGCACGTCGATCCGGTCGCACGTGTCGTTCAGTTCGATGGCAAGGCGGCGGACGTCTTCGAGCCTCGTGAAGTCGACTACGTGGCACTCGGCACCGGTGGCGTCGGCGATCGCCTGCGTCTTGTCGGGCGAACGCCCTACGAGGATCAACCGTGCGTCGGTACCGGCGAGCTGTCGACTGGCTGCCGCACCGATACCATCACTGGCTCCGGTGATTATTATCGTCCGCATCAGGTCTCCGTTCATCGTCCGTGGTTCTGGTCAGTGGCGCAGATTGATCAGTGTCGATGATGATCAGCGACCACCCATGATGGCGTTGAGCAGCATCGCCACGTCACTTTCTGGTAGCAGGCTTCCGTCCTCGACGTCATCGAATGCGATCCGAGACAGAATCGCGCCGACAATCAAGTAAGCCGCAGCCGCCGGATCGCGCGTTGCCTGCTCACCGCGTGCCCTCGCGCGTTCGAAGATCCACTCCAAGCGATCCCGGGTCGGATCGAAGACACTGGCGCGCACTATCGCACCGAGCTCAGGATCGTGCGCCGACTCACCGGCCAACGCCACGAGCACCGCCCCGATCCTTCCGGAGAGCACTGCCCGCTTGTGAGCGAACATCGAGCGCAGGTCATCTTCGAGGGTGCCGGAGTCGACGTCGGCGGACTCCTCCTCGGCAATCTGACCTGCTGCAGCCAACAGTAGGTCGCGCTTGGAGGGCCATCGACGGTAGAGCGTCGCCGTGGACACCCCAGCCCGCTTCGCGACTGCGGCGGTTGTCAGCTGGGCGTACCCCTGTTCGGCGAGGAGAGACAGCACCGCGTCCACAATTGCCGGCGTGAGGTCAGCATTGAGCGGACGACCCCGCGTCACTCCAGCTTCGACATCTGCCACAGCACCCCTCCAAAGTTTCGATACGAAACACCTCACTTTCGTATATTAACCGAGTCCGTCCCACACAGCAATGCAGTGCCTCCGAGTGCACGGAAAGCACTCGGCGCGGCCCTTGTACGCCTTCAATCAGGCTGGGTTGGCCGCACATTCGAAAGGCCTACTGCATACACGCCCCGATGCTCGGGCCACGTCACATCGACGCGACCTTGAGCACGACCGCTCGGCGCAGCAGACGTTAGACGGCGAAACGAAATTCCACGGCGTCGCCACGGCTAGGAACGCATGCACGCCTCACCGGGCCAGACCGGTCTCAGGGCTACGGTCCCTCACCGCGCATGGCCGACTCAGCTGCCTCTCCGCTGGTCATCCAGCACCTGTTCCATCTCATCCAAAACCTCGTCCAGGAGGACCTGGAAGCCGGGCTCCTCGAGGGGGAAGTGGCCGCAGCCAGGAAGCATCACGACCCGGATCTTGCCGTGAAGCCGACCAAGGTAGTCGAGGCTGAGCTCCGGCATAGTCCAACGATCCTCGGCCGGATGCAACAGCACGACCGGTGGTCCTTGGTATTGCTCGGGTGGAATAGCCGGACCTGCCTCGAGGAACGAGCGGTACCAGCCCACCGGCATCGCGCCACCACCGCCGCACGGGTCGGTGAGCACTGCATGACTGAGGGCAGGGTCGTTCGCAATCGCAGACATAGGGGTCAGCACCCGGACCGGGATCCGTGGATTCGCCGCTGGCCCCCGGGCGAACTGCAGCAGTGGCAATCCCAGCCGCGCTATCCACGGGGCTCGCACGATGGCGGCAGCGATGCCCGGCCGAGTCGGGTCGAGCAGGCAGGTCGCGATGACCCGCTTGGCCAGTCCGGTCACTGCAGCGGTGTCGACCGCGAGGGCACCACCCATGCTCGCCCCGACGAGGACAAGTGGCCGCTCGTCATGCTCGCGACCCACGAGATCGACGAGCAGCTGCTGCCAGTCGCCATAACTGACGCTGCGGCGTCCACGCCGCACCCGGATCGTTCGCCCGTAACCGGGCAGATCGACCACCGTAACCCGAGCGCCCAGGCGACTCAGGTGTGCAGCGTAGGGCTACATCGCCGCCGCGTTCCCTCCCGCTCCATGGACCAGCAGCATTCGGACCGAAGCCGTCGGGGCACCCACGTGCTCGATGTGCAGGTCCCACGAACCACCCCCGTCCGGCGCATCCCACCTCCACGACGAGGCCACCCGCCGCACTGGTGCAGGGACGAGGCGCACGAAAGGCTCGTACCGGCGGTCCATGGAGTCAAGTCGGCCAGTCCGTGCTGGTGGCACCTTCGCTCGGCCCTTCGAAAGCGCCCCATTCATACCCGCAATGTTACGGGAGAGCCCGGTGTCAGGGACTGATGCGCAGGTAGGTGGGTCAGAAGCCTGTATTAGACATTGAACCTGAATTCAACTGCGTTCCGACACGGAGAACCATCAGCGATGACGTTCCCTCATTACGCGCCGAGATGCGCAGCGAGCGCGTCTGCGACCTCGTCCGCAGTCCGCGCAGCCGTATCGAACTCCACGACCTCATCGGACCACGCGGCGTAATCAGCGCGACGGCGCTGCACGTCCGACCAGGTCGGCTCGCCGACGTGGGTGAGTCCGCGATCCCTGCCGCGGAGCCTTCGCTCATGCTCCCGCGCATCGGAGATCATGAGGTACACGAACTCGATGCGTGCACCTGTTCGCGAGGCCGCCGTCCGCCATGTCTGCCGAGCCTCGTCACTGTCGTTGACCGCATCAACGACGACATCGTGACCGAGCCGCAGATTCTGCTCCGCCATTGCACGCGCCGCCTCGTACGCCGCGACACCTACTTCCCACCCTGCCGGCAGACCGCATGCAAGGAGCGACTCCTCGACGGCGTCGATGGACAGGTGGACCGACCCCGTGCTCGCCGCGATGATCTCGGCCACGCTTGTCTTTCCGACGCCGGGAAGGCCGGAGATCACGATGAGATGCCCGGTCATGCGACATGCAACGGCGTGATCGCGGCAACCTTGTCGCGCAGTGCACGGCGCTCGAGCCGGAGCTCGTAGTTCGACTGCAGATTCATCCAGAGCTCCTCGGACGTTCCGAAGTAGCGCGCCAGACGGATCGCCGTATCAGCGGTGATCCCCCGCTTGCCGTGCACGATCTCGTTGATCCGGCGCGGCGGCACACCGATGGACACGGCAAGCTTGTTCTGCGTGATCCCGAAGCCCTCGATGAAGTCCTCCATCAGGATCTCCCCCGGGTGGATCGGCTCGATCAGGTCGTCCTCAGTGGTAGTCGACGAGTTCGACATTGTCCGCACCTCCATCTCTCCAGACGAAGCAGAGACGCCATTGCGCGTTCACGCGGATGCTGTGCTGCCCGCGTCGGTCACCGACCAGACGCTCCAGGCGGTTACCTGGCGGGACCCTGAGGTCCTCGACATCCTTCGCCGCATGAATCAGCTCGAGCTTCCGCAAGGTCGCCCTCTGCACCGTCCGGTCAACGCGCTTGACGTACTGCTCATGCCAGATGCGCTCGGTGTCCTTGCTGCCGAACGATCTGATCACTCGACCACTGTATAACGGGGTGCGTCATTAACGCTAGACGTTGAACCGGAACTCGACCGCATTCCGTAGCCGAATCACCTTTGGAGAGCTATGTCCATAGGTCGGTGCTCGCTCACCGTCCCTCCGGCGCTCCCATGTGGGAGATCGGGACGATCACAAGCTCTCGAACGACTGCGAGCACCAGAGCTGTCACTACGGTCGCGGGAGTGCTGGAGCTCGTCCGAGTTCCGAGGTCGGTAACCTTGCCACGTCGCGCTGGGGCCACGAGACGGGCGTTGCCGCGACGACTGGTATGACGGCCTACGATCAGGTGGCGACGAGAACCGCGGAGGAGGTCCACGTGCGCACCGTACTCGCGGCCGGGAACCGGCACTCAGTGCTGCGACGCGAGGACGGGACCGTGATTGCCACTGGCAACAATCAAGCCGGCGAGTGTGACGTCCTACCCTGGTCCGACGTCATCGCCGTAGCCGCTGGCAGCGTCCACACGGCCCGCAATACCGGCAAGTCTCACACAGTGGGGCTCCGAGCCGATGGGACTGCACTTGCTACCGGCTGGAGCGACGCCGGGCAGACCGCCGTCACGCAGTGGCGCGAGATCACGGCAATAGCCGCCGGCTGGAGGACCACCGTGGGGCTACGTGCCGACGGATCGGTCGTCGCCACCGGTCGCACCGCGGAAGGACAGTGTGACGTGCAGTTGTGGAGCGGGATCGTCGCGATCGCGTGCGGCGACTGGCACACAGTCGCAGTTCGACGCGACGGCACAGCCCTCGCAACTGGCAACAATCAGCGAGGGCAGACCGACGTCGCCCGGTGGACACACGTGTCCGGGGTCTCTGCCGGCTACCTGCACACCGTCGGCTTACACGAAGACGGCACCGTCGTCGCCGTCGGCGACGACAGCAGAGGCCAGTGCGAGGTGTCATCGTGGAGAAGCATCACCTCAGTGGCGGCCGGCTCCGTCCATACGCTCGCGCTGAGCCAGACCGGAAGGGTCTTCGGAACGGGCGACAACCAGTTCGGCCAGTGCGATGTCCAGTCATGGACCGGCATCACAGCGATCGCAGCCGGAGCGAGACACTCGCTTGGGCTGCGCGCCGACGGAAAAGTCGTGGCTGCGGGCGACCACACCGAGCAGCAATGCAATGTCAACGCCTGGGCCACTCGACCACAGATGAACTGAAGTCCAGCGTGCCCGGTAATCGGCCGTCGATCACACGTTGAACCTAAACTCCACCAAGTTCCGGTACACGCCAACCTCTGTACTCATGGATCACCACGCCCGTGCGCGCAGGCGCTATCCCGTGACCAGGCTCGATGCCCAGGAGCGAATGCCACCCAACAGTGAGCCCTCGAGCACGAGAGAAGTTGAGATTGATCTACTTCAGCGAAGGCTGGCTCGAAACCCTGCGGAATCTCGCTTGTTACAGCTCCTTAAGTCTTATGGCGTGGTCCACGTTGCACACGAGATCAGGAGCCAGATTGCAGCGAACGTGACTAGGCAGTTTGAACCGCCCCAGGTTTGATGCCGCTGCTGTTTAAGTCCGGAAGGATGGTAGTGCCCCATAGAGTGGTGTAACGCGCGGAGGTCCGGGCACATCGCTCCTGATGTGGACGCGGCCACCGTGTGATCCTTCGAGTCAACCTTCCAAGAATCCTCGAACGGAGTCACAACGATGACCGCTCCTCACATTATCGACCCTGCCGGCCTGCTGGGTGAAGCCCTGTCCGAAGCCTCCCCGGACATGATGCGTACCCTGCTGCAGACCATGATCAATACCCTGCTGTCCGCGGACGCCGATGCCGTTGTTGGTGCCGAGTGGGGCAAGTCCTCCCCGGACCGGACGGCCAGGCGTAACGGCTACCGCCACCGGGAGCTCGACACC
>NZ_JALLGN010000045.1:0-737 GCF_023072605.1 Brevibacterium sp. R8603A2 | reverse complement strand
GGTTTGATGCCGCTGCTGTTTAAGTCCGGAAGGATGGACAGCATGCCGAAGAAGATCGATCCCCAGCTGCGCGCGAGGTGCGTGCGGCTCGTGCGGGACCACGCCCAGGAGTACCCCACCTTGACCGCGGCGACGGCCGCGGTCGCTCGCCAGGAAGGTGTCTCACGTGAGTCCGTGCGGCGCTGGCTGGCGCAGGCCGAGGTCGACGACGGGACCCGGCCCGGCGTCACGAGAGAGGAGTCCGTCGAGGTGAAGCGGCTGAAGGCGGAGGTCAAGCGGCTGCGTGAGGACAACGAGATCCTGCGCCGGGCCTCGATTTTCTTCGCGGGGGAGCTCGACCCCCGCAACCGCTGATCCTCGCGTTCATCGACGAGATGAGGGCCGAGGGCTACGCAGTCGAGTCGATCCTCTGCGTCCTGCGCCAGCAGGGCTTGGGGATCGCTGCACGGACCTACCGGGCCTGGAAGAGGCCGGCCCGCATCGCTGCCAGGACGGTCACAGACGCGCTGGTCGAGGACAAGATCCGCGACCTGGCCTGGAGGTTCAACGAGGCCACCGGGCGGATGCAGATGACGCCGGAGGGCCTGTACGGGCGGCGGAAGTGGGTTGCTGTTTAGCCGCGGGGTTTGGTAGCGTGCGTGGGACGGTCCGGTAGCACTGGCGGGTGGAATCGGTAGCGCTTGCGGGTGTTGTGTTCCAGGATTGCTTTCACCTGCAGCCAACGGAGGCTGCACTGG
>NZ_JALLGN010000044.1:0-757 GCF_023072605.1 Brevibacterium sp. R8603A2 | reverse complement strand
CGGGCCTCTACGGCCAACCGGGTCGCCCGGTCACGGAGTTCTTGGGGGTATTTCGACGGGGCCATCAGAGAATCGATGTCCTTTCAGGATGTTTGGCTTACCCTCAATCAAACCAAGGACGATTCAACCTCACCCAACGCGGCATCGGCCTGAAGGTCCTCACCGGGCAAGGCGCGGCCCTCGACACCACCACCGCATCCGGCAAGCTCGTCTTCGGCATCTTCGCCGCCCTGGCCGAGTTTGAACGCGAACTCATCTCCGAACGCACGATCGCCGGCCTAGCCGCCGCCCGGGCCCGCGGCCGCAAAGGCGGACGCCCCTACAAGATGACCCCCGCCAAGCTCCGCCTCGCCATGGCCTCCATGGGAAAGCCCGGTACCAACGTCGGTGACCTCTGCAAGGAACTCGGCATCACCCGCCAGACCCTCTACCGCCACGTCTCACCCACCGGCGAACTCCGCGAGGACGGACGCAAGCTCCTGGCCAAGGACCGCAGCAAGGTAGCCAGGTAACCTCTGTTGTCCGTGTCCCGCGTCAAGTAGTTGGCAGGATTTCCTTGGTTTTGAATGTCGGGGTGGTGGGGTCGGCCAGGCCCCGGGTGCACCTCCTTGGGCCGGTTCCATGAGATGCCCTCGTGGGGCCGGAGCTCGTTGTACTCGATCCGGTAGTCCTCGGCCCGCTCGGCGAGCACGATCGCGTCGTCGATCTCGTCCAGGTAGAGCCGTTCGTACTTCAGCGTGCCGAAGCCGCGTTCACG
>NZ_JALLGN010000043.1:0-767 GCF_023072605.1 Brevibacterium sp. R8603A2 | reverse complement strand
CATTCGGCGCTGCACTACCGGCCGCCGATCGAGGCGCATTCTGATTGGATCAAACAGCAGACCACTACAGGCGTGGCCGCATAGGAAACCAAGAAAAGAAGCCTCTACCAAACCCAGGGCTTGACAGCACCCCGGTCCCCGCCAGCACCTCGCGGACCGCCACGCCGAGGGCGACGAAGTGGGCGTCGGTGGCGCCCGGGTCACGCAACTGCACCACGGTGACTCCGCCCGCGACCGCAGCCTGCACGGTCGCGGGCACCCCCCGTGGGCCGCACAAACCGGTGTCGGTGACCAGGTAGAGGCTGAGGTTCACCGGTCGGCGGGTCACCGGAGCACCACCTTCTCGGTCAGCTCCTGCGGGTTGAGGGTGGCGAGAGAGTCCAGCAGCGCAACGGCGAAGCTCCCCGGCCCGGCGGCACGCTCGGCCGCGACCTCGGCGGCCACGGTGTACGTCGCGGTCGCGGCCGTGGCGGCCAGGAGCGGGTCGTCGGTGGTGGCGGCGAAGGCAGCCATGAGCGCGCCCAGCGCGCACCCACCGCCAGTGACCTGGGTCAACCATCGATGGCCGTTCCCCTTACGGGCATGCGATCTGGGCTGACGCCTGTGACCGAGTGTTCAGTGCGCGTTGTATAGTTCAGTGCATGCTGACTATTGCTTCGCGTCTCGACGTGATGAACCGCCTGGGTCGTGCACTGGCCGACCCCACTCGATCCCGGATCATCTTGACCCTGCTCGACCATCCCGCTTACCCGGCGGAACTGGCCCGA
>NZ_JALLGN010000042.1:0-814 GCF_023072605.1 Brevibacterium sp. R8603A2 | reverse complement strand
ATCTCGTCCAGGTAGAGCCGTTCGTACTTCAGCGTGCCGAAGCCGCGTTCACGGGACCCGTTCTGCCCCGGGGTCTTCACTCGGGTGCGCACGTGGTGTAGCTCGGGGTGGGCGGCGATGAAGGACTCGAAGCGGAAGGACCGGAACGGCCCGCCGTTGTCCGTCACGATGGTCACCACGGGCAACAGCTCACCGGTCTCGGGATCGACCGGGCAGGCCTCGACCAGCGGGTGACCGAACATGGCCTCGTAGTCGGCCAGGGCCAACTCGATCGCGTCGATCGCGTCGTGCTGGTTCCCGGTGGGCGAAACGTGGAAGGGGTGCTCGTACTTGGACCAGTAGTCCCGGCACCCGGCCAGCCGCCAGGTCCCTCCGGTGGTGGTCTCGAACTCGCTGAAGTCCAGCTGCCAGACTTGGTTCGGACCGGTCGGCTCGGTGGCGAACGCGGCCTTGCGCCGCTCGGCCAGCTTCCGTCGCTCCCGTTGGTACTGCGCGGGCAGAATCAGCCCCTCGTCGCGCAGGATCCGCAGCACGGTCGCCTCGGAAACCACATGCCCGTCGTGGCGGACCATTGCCCAGATCTTCCGATGCCCCCACGCCGGATGGGCCAGCGCGTGCTTGACCACCAGTTCGCTGGCGGCCTGCCGTGCCGGTTGCGGCCACGGTCCCTTCACCGCCGTCCCGGTGCGGGCCTTGGCCTGCCAGCGGCGCCAGGTCCGCTCGGGCATGTCGAAGAGCTGGCAGAACCTCGCGGTCGACATGCCCGCTTCCACGCGGATCACCTCGAGGTCCTCGAAGGGCCCAGCCGGCCCTC